>RFWS01000141.1 GCA_009921985.1 bacterium
GGCATTGTCGGACGCGATCTCAAATCCTGCGGGGGCGGTCAAAGTCACCGCATTGCTGAGATTCACGCCTGAAACCGCGTAATTCTGGCTCGCACTCGGTGTCCCGGCGACGGTGGCAAAGCCGGAAAGGGAGCTGACGGAAAGTCCGATCGTGGGCGTCGTCGAAATCACCGAACCGGAAATCGAAAGATTCTGCGGGGCCGCGTCTCCCCCCGTATGCGTGACAATGCCGGAAACACTTCCCACCGGAGCGTTCGAATGGATCCGCACATAAACAGGCACAGCCGTGAGGGTTCCACTATTCGTCAGGGTCTGCACCCCCGCAAAGGAGCTGTTGTTGAGGCTGACCTCAAAGTTGGCGGGAGCCGTAACAGTGATCGGACCGGTCAAATGCGTTCCGGACATGGTGTAACTCTGGGAAGCGGACGTGGATCCGGCATGGGTACTGAGCGGGCCAAGGGTCGAGGTGGAGAGGGTCAAGCTCGGTTGAACCACCTCCCCGCTTAAAGAAAGGGAGAGGGTAGCCACATCCGCCCCCTCATGCAGGATTGATCCGGCAAGGGATCCGACCACG
The DNA here is from genome assembly GCA_009921985.1 of bacterium. Lineage (GTDB taxonomy): Bacteria > Verrucomicrobiota > Verrucomicrobiia > Methylacidiphilales > Verrucolacustridaceae > Verrucolacustris. The sequence continues at coordinate 575 of RFWS01000141.1, forward strand.
GCGGAGGAACTGATCCGCACATAGATTCTCTGTGAATTCAGCGAGCCGGCGGTGGGGATCAAAAGCAGACTGTCGGCAAAAGTTAGGTTGTCCGTACTCAGCTCAAACCCGGCCGGAGGCGTCACCGTGATCCCGCCCGTCAGTTCTGTTCCGCTCACCATGTAACTCTGGGTGGCCGAGGCCACGCCCACCCGTGTCATGAATCCCGCCAGGGAATTGGTCGAAAGCGATAACACGGGCTGGATCACGTTTCCCGTGACGGAAAGGTTTTGTGCGATGGCTCCACCCCCGCTGTGGATAATACTCCCGGTATTGCCCCCCTTCGGGGCATCGGCAGCCAACCGGACAAAAACGTTTTTAGCCGAGAGAGTGCCGGCGCTGGGGGTGAGAGTCAGGCTGTTGGTGAAGGTGACACTATCCAAGCTGAGAGCGAAATAGGCGGGTGCTGTGACTGTGATGGTGTTGGTCAGATTCGATCCGGAGATGGCGTAGGACTGGATGGAACCCTCCTGGCCCAGGATGGAGGAAAAACCGGACAACGCATTGGTGGAAAGGCTGAGAACAGGATCCAACACGGTGAGCGAAAGGCTCTGGCTGTCTGTTCCCACAGAGTTGGTGGCGGTAATGGCGATGCTGAATGTCCCCGTGCTCGTGGCCGTTCCGCTGATCGTGGCACCTGAGTTCGTCAGTCCACCCGGGAGCCCGGAGAAACGGAAGCTATCCGCCGCCGGAGTGGCGGTGGCCGTAAAGCTGAAAGGGCTCCGCAAATAAGCGGTGGCATTGGTGGCGCTGGTGATCACGGGAGCCCCGGGATTTTTCAACAGCGTAAGGGTCAGGTTCTTTGTCCCCTCCCCCGCCGAATTGATGGCCGAAAGACCGATGGTGTAGACGCCCGGCGTCACCGCGGGAGTTCCGGAAATCAGGCCGTTGCTGGTGTTGATCGAAAGCCCGTTCGGCAATCCCGAGGCATTGTAGGAAACCGGACTGTTGCTGGCGGTGACTTGGTAGGAGAAGGCAGCGTAGTTGGTCGCCGTCACGGCATTCGTGCTGGTGATGACCGGAGTGGTTGCGGGCACTTCCGTGCTGACCGTCATCTTAAGATCATCAATTCTCCAGTTCGCTGTTCCCGTAGCTGGAGCGCCCGTCCCGGCATAACCATACAGACGGAAGGTGGTGCCGATCTGAGCTGAAAATGCGAGATTGGTTTTGGCCTGCAGCGCCCAGGCACTGTCAGACAACAATACGCCGGTGGTAATGTCGGAAGCGTATCCATCGATGGAACTTCGCAAACTGTAGGCCTTGGGTCCGGTACCCGTACTGCGTGAACCAAAGGAAATACCGGTAAGAGCAAAAGTCACATTAGCATTGGGGGTGACAGTGACTTCAAAGTAAGCACTTCCATTTGTGCCGGTGGAAAGAGGAATCGCCCGCGCAGCCGCCCCGGCATTGGTGCTTCCGCTGGCTCCCGTGGGTGGTTCCATTGTTGTTTCCTTGCGAAACAGCGCTCACGGAAACACCGGCAGGAACCCCGGAGGTCGGGGTCGCGAGATCAAAGTTCCAGTAAATGTCCGAGCCCTGGCCCGGGGTGTAGGCCGTGACGGTTCCATTGAGGCTTAGGAATTGTGCGGGTGCCCCGCCCCCCGATTGGGAGATCGATCCGGAAACCGTCCCCACGGGGGCGGTGGCGGCAACCCGCACGTACAAGGTGGTACTGGCTAACGTTGTCCCGGAGGGGCTGAGGGAAAGACTGTTCGTGAACGTGCTGTTGTTTTGGCTAAGTTCGTAGTCCGTGGGAGCGGTGACGGTGATTGCCCCGGTCAAATTGACTCCGGAGATCGTATAACTTTTGCTCGTGCTCGGACTTCCCTGCAGGGCGGAAAAGCCGGTCAGGTTGGTCGTCGAAAGCGTGAGCGAGGGCTGGTTCGAGGCCACCGTGCCGGACACCGTAAGGTTTTGGGTGGTGGCACCGCCGCCGCTGTGGGTCACCGTCCCGGAGACGGATCCCAGGGGAGCGGTGGATTTGATCCGGATATACACCGTCTGGGAGACGTTTCCGGAACTGGGCGTAATGGTCTGGGTCCCCGCGAAGCTGCTGTTGTTGAGGCTCACTTCAAAATTTGTCGGGGCGGTGACCGTGATGGCTCCGGTGAGGTTGGATCCCGTCACGGTGTAACTCTGGCTGGTTCCTGCGGAACCTTCGATGGAAGCCAGGGAGGAAAGGCTGCCGGTTGAAACGCTCAGGGCCGGTTCGGTTCCAGTGGCGAAAGTAAAGTTACT
>RFWS01000142.1 GCA_009921985.1 bacterium
TTTACCTCGTTTTTTAGTTTGTTGCGGGCGGCACCGTTATGTATTTGGCACTGCCAACATTGACCAACATAGTTCCTTTTGTTTGAACACTGGGTGAAGTTGTAGAATTATAAGGGGTAAAAGTATCGTCGGTCGGATCTTGGCCATCAGAATAAGCAATCGCGACCAAGGCCAGGCTTCCAGAAGAGTCGTAAAGAGTGGCCGACTCCGAATACGCATCCAACTGTTGGCCCAAGGTTAAAGAAGTCAACTTGGTTGCCCCGGAGGGATTTAACATGCCAACAACATTCACCGCACCTGGGTAAACAGGAACATTCAATGCCGTATTACGTACCTGGCCCGAATTGGTAATTTGAATATTGCCACCAAGGTTGATCCCAATCCCTTTTCCGGGAGGGACGGGCACATGACCCATGGGCGTCGCAAAGTCATCTCCGGTCACCATTCCACCTGCAAAATAGTAGGACGCAAAATTACCGGAATTATCATAGACTGAAATGGAATCGGAGTATTCACCGATTCCGGAATCCGCCTTGATTACATCCCCCAGGGTCACATGCGGCCGAATGACAACGGTGACCGAACCCGATGTGTTAGGAGTTTGGGCTAAACTGGCGGAATTTGAGGTATTTGACGAAATATCGTAGTAAGTTCCGGCGTACGAACCTGAGGTGATTTCCAGATAATGAGTGGGAAAGTTTGGACGATCACTGAAACTTGTTAAGCCGAGCGAGCCGCTCAAGGTTAAACCGGTGACAGATGAACCGGAAATCGTGGCTGTTCCGCTGTAGACGGCGGGTTTGATAAAACTTGGGGCAAAAAAGTGCTGCCCAGAGGGAAGGCTTTCCTTGCTGAAGCCTACAACCGGCGTGCTCACAGTCTGCCCTACAACCAAACTGGCTGAGGACAGCAACAAACAAAAACCAAGGAACTTAATACTCTTGTTTTTCATGCTCTCCCTCCTCCAATCTTTTTAGAGAGACGCCCAACTCTGCTCAAAACCATAAAACCCAAGGCTGAAAGAAGCAGGGCATATGAGCTCGGCTCCGGGATCATCGCAATGTTGTTCCCCAGATCGGTACCGGCGATCAGACGGTTAACGGTATCGCCGCCGACCTGGTTAATTACCAATGATTTGGCGAGGTTGTCCGCGGGAGCTATCCATTCGTCAGCCGACATGATGGCCCACTCCGTGATCTTCCCCGCGCCGAAGTCTGAGGAACTAAAGACGGGGATTCCTCCAGTGCTTCCAGAGGTCAGGCTTCCAAAATTAAAGGCCCAGATCCAAAGTTGTGTGCTGGTGGGAAAGGTAGAAGCACTGACTCCGGTGGCTGAACCGGATAGAGCTCCCGAAGAATTAAAATTCCAAGTGGAAGGCGTGATTCCACCACCACCGGAGGCCGAATTCACATCAACAAAGATGCTGTCCCAATACTGATAGTTAGCAAAAGTGGGAAGGTTCTTGGTGGCATCCGGTGTGGCGGTAGTCAATTTCCCCACACGGACGAACCCAGATGTGTTGATCGTGACCTGATCAGACTTCACAATGAGTCCGGAACTGGAATTGGGGGAGGCAACTGTCACGGAAATAGCCGCCACCGCACCCGGAATTTCGGCAAGCAGCAAGGCAACCGTCAGAGAGAAGATATGATGGATCTTGTTGTTTGATTTTTTCATTTTGATTTGTCAGATAAATTTATTGAGCCGCTCCTGGTAAAGTTATGTATTTTGCCGACCCAGCGTTAATCAGCATCGAACCTTTGGTGCTCACCGAGGGTGAGGAGGTTGAATCATAGGCGCTGAAATTATCATCGGTAACATTTGCACCATCTGAATAGGCAATGGCAACGAGCCGAAGACGGGTTGAAAGCGCCCACCACGTTCACAGCTCCCGGATAGACAGGAACTTTAAGATCTTTGTTACGAACCGTGCCAACCGTGGTGATATTCAGGTTAGCCCCGCAATTGATCCCAACGCCGTTTCCCGGAGGCACCGGAACGTGGCTCATTTCAGTGGCGAAATCATCTGCGGTGACAACTCCACCGGCAAAGTAATAAGCGGCAAATCCACCTGTCTTATCGTAAACTGCAATGGAGTCGGAATACTCGCCGATACCACTGTCGGCTTTAATGACGTCACCCAGGGTGACGTGGGGGCGGATGACCACGGTGACGGCACCGGAGGTTTGAGGAGTGGATGCCAAAGTCACGCCCGAGGATGTGTTCGAGGAAATATCGTAATAGGTGCCAGCGTAGGTTCCCGAGGTGATTTCCAGATAATGGGTGGGGAAATTTGGACGATCACTGAAGGTTGTTTGACCTAGATTTCCGGATAACGACAAGCCTGATACCGAGTTCCCGGTAAGGGTGGCCGTCCCAGTGTAGACAGGTGCTTTTAAAAAACTTGGAGAGAAAAAGTGTTGTCCCGCAGGGAGGGATTCTTTTGCGTAACCCACCACATCGCTATATCCGGTCGTTTGCGCGTGCAGGAACGCAGGGGCGGCGTAGAGGGCGAGGACTGCAATCAAGTTGGTCTTTTTCATTTTTTTAATTTTCTCCTTCTTAAGACAGCTTGCAACAGGTTCCGTTCAAAATCAAGGGGGAATTTTTGCTTGGCATGATTTTGTCACAAATGGCTACGAATGTAATAATTACAACTCAAGTCATTGATAGGAATTGGCTTATGAATTTAGGATCGAGAATTTCTGATTGCGGATTGGGGGCGGACAGAAGCAGGGAAATTAGGATGTTTAAGAGTCCAACTGAAAGGGATGCCGATCGGAGGCTAG
>RFWS01000143.1 GCA_009921985.1 bacterium
TTCGTGCTGCGGCAAAGAAAATCTCCTTTCCGTCTCTGCCCGAGACCACCAGCGGGGCGCTGCACGATGCGGCCGTTCTCGCCCCGATTATTCCCACCATCATGCTCTTCGTCGCCAGCCGAGACGGCATCAGCCACAACCCGGGCGAGTTCAGCCGGACGGAGGACATGGCCGCCGCCACCCCCCTCCTCTACGAGGTCGTTTGCCAACCATGAGAAATCCAGGTCAGCCACCCGTCCGGTTCCCCCACCGCAAACCGGTCATTGCCATGATCCATGTCGGAGCCCTCCCGGGAACCGCCTCGCATGGCTCGAGCGTGGCGGAGATTGAACGCCTCGCCTTGAGGGAAGCGGACATCTACAGGAAGGCTGGGGTTCATGGACTGTTGATCGAAAACATGCACGATACTCCCTATCTTAAGGGATCCGTGGGACCGGAGATTGTGGCCACGCTGGCCGTCATCTCCCGGGAAATCAGAAAAGCCTCTCGCCTGCCTTGCGGCATCCAGATACTGGCGGGAGCCAATCAGGAAGCCTTGGCCGTGGCCCTGGCGGCCCGGCTCGATTTTATCCGGGCAGAAGCCTACTCCTTTGCCCATGTCGCGGACGAGGGTCTGATGGAATCCTGCGCGGGAGAGCTACTACGCTATCGCCGGACCATCGGAGCCGGAGCTGTGAGCGTGTGGGCCGACATCAAGAAGAAGCACAGCTCCCACGCCATCACCGCGGACATCGACATTGGGGAAGTTGCCCATGCGGTCGAATTCATGAAAGGCGATGCCGTCATCGTCACGGGCGCGACCACGGGAGACTCCCCGCAATTGGCCGATCTGCGCAAAACCAAAGCCGCCACCTCCCTGCCCGTTTATCTCGGCTCCGGCATGACCCACAAGAACCTTGGATCTTATCTCCAACTCGCGGATGGATTCATTGTCGGGTCGGAATTCAAGAAGGATGGAAAATGGTTCAACCCGTTGGACCCGGAAAGAATTACACGATTCATGTCCCAACACCGAAAACTGGCCGGCTGATCTTGTCTCAGGCGGCTTTTCTTTTTTGCACCGCCAAAAAGACCGCCTCGCCGGTGGAGGGCGAGGCCAACTCCACCGGTCCCTCACCGCCGAAAGCCGCCACCGCATCCTTGATCGCCTCCCGCACGCTGATCGCCAGCATCAGGGGCGGTTCCCCCACCGCCTTGGATCCCTTCACTGCCGCCGTCGGACCGGTCGGGCCGTCATAAAACTTCACCCGGAAATCCTTTGGCACATCGCCGATTGCGGGAATCTTGTAGGTGTCGGGCGAATGGGTCAGCAACCGCCCCTCCGCATTCCAGACCAGCTGCTCGGTGGTCAGCCAGCCCATCCCTTGGACAAATCCTCCTTCGATCTGCCCACGGTTGATCCCCTCGTTGATCGATTTGCCCACATCATGAAGAATATCGACCCGCCGGATCCGGGTTTCCCCGGTGAAACCGTCCACCTCCACCTCCGTCACCGCCGCCCCCACGGCAAAATAATAGAAGGGGCGGCCAAATCCCTTTGCCCTGTCCCAATGAATTTCCGGCGTCCGGTAGTAACCGGTCGAGGACAGGGAAACCCGCTGGGCAATCGCCGCCTCAGCCACTTTGGCAAACTCCACCCAATTCGATCCCACCCCCACCTTCCCATCCCGAAACTCGATCTTTTGGGGGTCCGAAAGTTTTAGGAGAGAGGCGACTACCGGCCGAATTCTCTCTTTCAGGGTCTCCACCGCGTTCCGCACCGCTGCTCCGTTGAGGTCGGTCCCTGAGGAGGCGGCGGTAGCGGAGGTGTTGGGCACCTTGTCCGTGGCCGTGGTCATCACCCGCACTCTCGCCGGATCCAGCCCAAGCTCCTGTGCGGCAATCGTGCGGATGTTGGTATGGATCCCCTGCCCCATCTCCGTGCCGCCATGGTTCACCTGCACGGAGCCATCCTTGTAAATGTGCACCAGTGCCCCGGCTTGGTTGTACATCGTCAGGGTGAAGGAGATCCCGAACATGACCGGGGTCATTCCGATCCCCCGCTTGTGCATCGGATTTTTGGCATTCCAGCCCGCCAACTCCTTACGCCGTTTCTCGACTTCCGCGTCTTTCTGCAGCTGCCGCCAGATCCTCTGGATCCGGTCATCCTCGATCACCTGCCCGTAGTGGGTAGTCATGCTCTCGCCCGAGCCGCGGTAAAAATTTCTCTCCCGCACAGTCTCCGGTGACAGCTTCAGCGACCGGGCGATCCGGTCCATGATCTCCTCGATCACCAGCATCCCTTGCGGCCCGCCAAAACCGCGGAAGGCGGTGTTGGAAACCAAATTCGTCTTCGCCACGCGCCCGCTGACCTCCACGTCCTTGATAAAGTAGCAGTTGTTGGAGTGGAACATCGCGCGGTCGGTCACGGGTGTGGAGAGGTCCAACGACCATCCTCCGTTAGAGAAAAGCTCTAACTTCATCGCCTGGAGTACGCCTTGCTGGTCGTAACCTACTTCGTACTTCGCCAGAAAGGGATGACGTTTCCCGGTGAGAATCATGTCCTGGTCCCGGTTGTATCGTACCCGGACAGGCCGACCGGTCTTCACGGCAGCCAGCGCCGCCAAGGCCGCCGGGGCCGCCGCCTGCGTCTCCTTGCCACCAAAACCCCCGCCCATCCGCGGCACGCTCACCACCACCTTGTTGGCCGGGATATGCAGAAGGTGGCTGATGCACTGCTGCACCTCGGTC
>RFWS01000144.1 GCA_009921985.1 bacterium
CAACCGACAGGGGATGGAGATTATCGAAGAGTCCGATATTTTTAAGCTAACGAACCAGAAACTGGGAAACCACCTCAAGAACCTCAAGAAGAGAGGTATTAAGGGCATTGATCTGGTGTGCGGGGGACCGCCTTGTCAGGGCTTTTCCGGCATAGGCCACCGCCGGACCTTCCGGCTGGATAAAAAAGATATTCCATCCAACCACTTATTTTTGGAGATGGTCCGTGTTATCCGGAAGGTAAAGCCAAGGGTTTTTCTTTTTGAGAATGTAAAAGGATTACTGAATTCGAGGTGGACGCCAAGGGGTGAAAAAGGGGAGATCTGGCAGGCGGTGCTTTCTGCCTTTAGGCAAATACCTGGGTACTCCGTGCGCTGGCAGCTCGTACATGCCAAAAACTACGGGGTTCCACAGAACCGCCCCCGCGTTTTGATGGTCGGTATCCGCAAGGATCTACTTGCCAGCGCACTCACGAAAAGAATTATTCCCCAGAGTTGTGACCTGAATTCGGCAATTCAGGCCGGTTACCTGCCTGCGGGATCAAATGATGCCCCGAGCCTTGAGGACCTGCTTTCCGATCTCGAGGACCCTGAATTTGAGAGCAAGGATGGAAACCCTGTATATTTAAGGGATCCTCAAAGTGAAATTCAGGTGCATCTACGCACAACGCGTGATGGTAAGCGCATGAAAAAGGGGGACGGTGTTACCGAGCACGAGTACAGCCAACATGCTGATTATATCCGGGAAAAATTCACGCACATGATCAGGAATGATGGAGAAATACCCGCAAAATTCCGTACCAAGAAATTCGCGCAGAGGGTTTTTCCGAAAACTTGGGGTAATGATGGCCCCAATATTACCGCAACCTCGCTTCCCGAGGATTATGTGCACTACAAGGAGGCCCGCAGTCCGACCGTAAGAGAGTGGGCACGCCTCCAGACGTTTCCCGACTGGTATGTATTCAGGGGACCCCGCACGACTGGTGGAAGGCGGCGAGCCGGAGATCCAAGCAAGAACCTCTGGGACAGGGATGTCCCGCGGTATACGCAGATTGGCAACGCTGTCCCCGTCTTGCTGGCCAAGAGAATCGGGATTCATTTGGCCAAAATACTTTCGGCTTAGGCAGAAGGGCATGAATACCCGCCCACTGACCCCGGCGGAGTCCTCGAATCTTGCCAGGCTAAATTCAACGGGGCGAAGATCCGTGCTTCTTTTTATTACGGAGACAGGGCTTCATAAGAGCATCCTTGATGCGACAGAGCCGATGCGGGAAATGCTTCTTCAGGCAAAAATCCACGACTTCTCGCGACAACTCCAAGGACCCGAGCACAAGGTCGTGCAAAGAGCCTGCTTTGTGTACGCCGATTCATCAGATGAAACCCAAGTGTCTCTTTACAGGCCCATGACCAAGAAAGGTGACCCGAGGTTCTGGTTTTCCGGCCTGCCTGAATACGCGAAGCCAGATGATGTGGTTGCGGTGTTCGTGAAAGACAAGGTTCTACACCTTCTTAATCTTTCTCGATCAAGCGTTACCGAGAACGACTTTTCTCGCTTCTTGCTCGAGGGTCTAGAAAAAGAATCCCGCAGGGAAGTGCTCGAGCTTCTTGAAAAGCTCAAAGGCATTGCCAGACAAGGCCCCATTAAGGCCGTATGCAGCGGTGACACGGCCGTGGGGCGAAGTATCGAGAACGCTCTTGGGATCCAGATCAATTCGAGCCGGAATCCTGACTACCACGGGATTGAACTAAAGAGTGGACGATTGCCGCGGCTTGGTGGCCAAGAGAACAGGGCGAACCTCTTCGCCTGCGTCGCGGACTGGAGCTTGAGCACTTGCAAGAGTAGCCGGGAAATTCTTGAAAAATATGGATACCGGCGGGGACCGGATTTCAAGCTCTACTGCACGGTAACATGCCGGAGTGCGAATTCCCAAGGACTCCAGCTAACCCTTGATGACGCCAGACAACTTTTAAGAGAATTCCACATGACCCAACCCAAAGGTGATGTTTGCATATGGCCCATGCAGCTGCTTCACGCCCGTCTTTCAGAAAAGCACAAGGAAACCTTCTGGATTGATGCCCGGGCTTTTCGAAGGGGCAGCACGGAATATTTTGAGTTGCAGTCTGTTACCCATACCGCAAGGCCAAGCCTCACCCAGTTCGACCGACTTCTCGAGGCAGGGAACATCACAGTTGACCATTTAATTAAAAAGAAAGCCTCGGGGTCGGTAGTGGAAAAAGGGCCATTATTTAAGATAGAGAAAAACAGGCTGGCAGAATTATTTTATGGTTTACCCAGAAAATACCGGATCGCTGGAGAAAACTAGATTCGGTGGTTTGACCCGATCTGAGGTCATGTCTCGGATCCGGGGCAAGGGGAACGAGAAGACGGAGGTCAGGCTGGCTAGGCTCCTAAGAAAGGAAGGGATAAGTAGCTGGCGAAGGCATCTGCTGATTCCCGGCCGGCCGGACTTTGCCTTTCGGAGGCAGAAGGTGGCAGTATTTGTGGACGGCTGTTTCTGGCATGGGTGCCCCACGTGTTTTCGGCTGCCCAAGCAGAACCGGGCTTTCTGGAAGGCGAAGATTGAGGGGAACCGGAGAAGGGATCGATCTGTAAACGGACGGCTAAGAAGGCTGGGGTGGAAAGTGATTCGGATCAGGGAGTGCCGACTGAAACATTCGGACCGGATTGTCGCAAGGATCCGG
>RFWS01000145.1 GCA_009921985.1 bacterium
CCCATGGCCGGCAAAAAGGAGAGTTTCCGGTACTGGCTGACGTTCGACCCGGAGACGGGGAAGAAGCCTTTGCTGTACCAGATGGTCAAAAAGTTCGACCTGGAGTTCAACGTCCGGTCGGCCTCGGCGGACAAGGACGGCTTCGTGATGGCACTGGAGTTCACCGGGCCGAGGGAAAAAGTTGAAGAGGTGGTCAAATGGTTTGGAAAGCAGGGCGTGCAGGTGGAGCCGGTGGAGGTCGGAACCATCGAAGGTTAAAAAAAAGCAGGGATGGAAAGGGCTTGGGAAGATTTAGTAAAGGCCACGATTTTAACGAGCCTCATAGATTAAATTTTGTAAAACATTAAAGCATATTGCTTTATAAAAAATTTTAACTTTCAATTTGTTAAACAGTTTAATTAAAAGTCCCACTTGAAAAAATCGTCACACGAGCGATATTCAGATACTGGCAGTGATTACTTACCCATCAGACCGAGTTGGGGGTCCGATTCGACTATGTTTTGCAGTCCTATGCGCGGCAGTTGGTTTATCGGCATTTTTAAATTGTGAATCTCTGGCGGCTTCGGGCTCAGATAACGCGGGGAATTATTCCTCTTGGAGCTCGGGGGACAATCAAGGGACAGGGTTTGGTGCGTGGACATTGGAAGGAAGCAGTGGTAGTGGTGGATCATTTCTTGGCGATCCGTCCTCCCGTGCATCCAATCTTTCAGGGTCTTTTGTCACATCGGGCAAGACATTCGGACTGTGGGGAACTGGGTACGGCAAAGCGACCCGCTCTTTTGCCTCCGCATTGCAAACAAATGACCGGTTTAAGATTACCCTCGGTTATCAAGGTGATGATGGGGGTCGCGGAATAGATTTAATCGAAAATGGATCCACTGTTTTTAACTTTAACATCAGTACGAGCGGATTTGCATGGACCGGGGGTGGTTCTTACGCACTCATTCCTTGGGACGGCAAACGGGCAAATGGGATTCAGCTTGATTTAACATTTATCAAAACAGCAACAGGATTTCGCTTTGTCATCACCAGCCCTCAGGATGGTAACTTAAATGGAACTGGCTCGGTTTCTGGGAAAGGACTTACCGGATTTGCTGTATATGTATATGGAACCACAGGTGGAGGACTCCAAGATTTCAATTTCAATAATCTTGTGCTCGATTCGGTTCCCGGGGATGTGACGCCGCCCACGATTGCCTTGAACGGAGACAAACTCGTGCAGGTGGCGGTGGGTGGAACGTACACCGTGGGGGATCCGGGATATCCCGTGATCCTCTCGGACGATGTCACCGCCATGGCCAATATCGTGGTGACCACGAGTTCGCTGGACACATCCACCGCCGGGCTAAAAACCATCACCTACACCGCCAAGGATGAGGCCAACAACACGGCCAGCGTCACCCGCGTTGTCCTTGTGGGTGATCTAACCCCCAGCACGGCTGATACCTTTTACAACCTTCATTCTCCATCCACGATGACTCTCAACCCCACGAGCAACGCCTCGGTTTATGGTCAACTTTATGTCAAGGGAGCCACGGAGGGTTCCGGGCAGACGCCCAACGTGAAGATGTGGGTCGGGGTAAACTCCACTGACTCTGATCCGTCCGGTTGGCCGGATGCGGCTTGGAAGGTCGCTGCCTATAATTCCGCTCAAACGGGCAACAATGACGAATATTCTGCCATACTCTCCGGGCCGGACTACACCACGGGCAACACCTACTATTATGCCACCCGCTGGCAGGTGGGTTCCGGGGCCTACGCCTACGGGGGAACCACCGGCCCATGGAACGGGACCACCTCCAAGAATGGAATCCTCAGCGTGGTTCCGGTCCGCAACGTGACCTTCGCGGTGGATATGAGCGTGCAGATATTGAAAGGGACTTTCATTCCCTCCTCGGGGCAGGCGGTGGAACTGAAGGGATCCTATAACAGCGGTTGGCTCGGTGCGGGGGTGGCCATGAGTGATCCGGATGGTGACGGAATTTATACGGCCACGGTTCCCGTTCAGGGAAATTCTGGAGACACGATTGAGTATAAATTTAACACGACGGGCACGGGTGCGGCAGGTTGGGAAGCCGTGTCGAGCAATCGCACCTTGGTTTTGGGGAATGCACCTCAAAGCGCTGGTCCGGTCACGTTCAGCAATGATGGGACGACCTTTGCCGTTTGGAGCGGCGGAGCCACGCTAAACCCCGAAAACCTCGCGAAATACGCCATCGGTGGGGCGAGCAGCCTGACGGCGAACAACGGACAGGCCCCGGTGGCGGGCGGCGATGCGAACACACTGACCCTGACAGCAATCGTCAGGGATGATCCCAGCCTTAATCTGGCTGGCCAAGTGGTGACCAGCCTTGCGGATTACAGCAATCCATCCTTCATTACTTTAGCGACAGTTGGCGATTCTGCTGACCAGACGAATCTTCCGGCGAACTGCAAACGCAAGGTGTTCAGCGTGGCCCGCGGAACGGATGAAAGAAAGTTCCTGCGGATCAAGGTGACGAAGTAAACGACGCGCAGGGCGCTTCGGAGGAGATAGGATTCGGGATCTAGAGGTTGGGAAAACTGCCTAGGCTTTTGGTTTAAATTTCCATCGGAGTTTTGGGGATGGGGTTTTAGATTGGGAGGATGAAGATTTTGATCCTCGGGGCGGGGGGGCTGACGGGGCGGTATCTC
>RFWS01000146.1 GCA_009921985.1 bacterium
GTGCCGCGGGGCCGGATGGGGAATCCGGATGGTGACGGTGGAGCCGGCGGGAAGGAGGTCGCGTGGTTGCACGGGTTGGCCGGCGAGATCCACCCGGCTGTCCTTCATCCACTGCTGGATTTTGCTGCGGGATTCCCCGCTGAGGCGGGCGAGAACGAGATCCGCGCGTTCATGGGCATCCGCGGGGCCGGTGACGCCGCTCCAGATCCTTTCTTGGGTCGGAACAGGTTTTCGGCGAGGTTGCAGGGGATGTCGGGCCATGTCCTCCTGATCCTGCCGTTTTTCTGCTCGCTGGTCTATGCGATCGGGGCGCTGTTTTTGAAGCGGTCAATGGAGGCGGGCCAATCCCCTCGGCATGTCCTCGTGGCCTGCAATCTGGCGATGGCCGTTTTTTCCCTGCCGGTGCTGCTTTGGGCCCAACCGCCCCCGGCCGGGCTGCCGGTCTGGGTGTGGCTGGCCGCTCCGGCCTGCTCCGTCCTGTTTTTTCTCGGACAGATCGGGACCTTCCGCGCGTTGTCGGGCGGGGATGTTTCCGTGGCGACTCCGATTCTGGGAACCAAGGTGGTGATGACCGCCCTGCTGGGAGCGTTCTTTTTGCCGGGAGGCGTGGCCCCGCAACTTTGGGTGGGCGCTTGTCTGGGCACGGCGGGGGTTGCGCTGGTGGGATTGCAACCCGGGGTGCACACGGGGAAAGCGTTGCGCACGGTGGGCTGGGGATTGCTGGCTGCGGCGGTTTTTTCCCTGACGGATGTGCTGGTGGCACGGGCCGCCAAGGAAATCGGATTCTGTGTGTTTGGCCCGTGGATGATGGTGGGGATGGCGGCCTTGTCCGTGTGGGTGATGCCGCCGCGGCAATGGGGAAGAATTTACCGGGGTCCCGGAAGCGGATGGACCCTGGCGGGCACGGCTTTCATCGGGCTGCAGGGGGCTTTTCTTTATGCAGCGATCGCCCTTTCGGGAGATCCCGTGGGAGTGAACATTGTCTATGCGGTGAGGGGATTGTGGTCGGTGATCCTGGTGGCCTCCGTCGGCAAGTTGCTGGGCAACCGTGAGTCGGGTTTAGGTGGATCCGTTCTGGCCCTGCGTGGATTTGGGGCGGCCCTGCTCTTTGGGGCGGTTTGGGTCGTGTTGGGTTAGCGTTGGCGGACCCCAAGGGTACGGGTAGAACTGGGGTATGACCGCGGCGTCCTTATTCTCCTCCCAGATTGGCTTGGAGACCTCCGATCCCCTGCAGGTGGTGATTGTCCTGGTAGCCGGGGTCTTGCTCCAGGTGTATGGAGCCAAGCTCCTGGTGGGTGGGGGTGCAGGGCTGGCGCGGCGCTTCGGGGTGCATCCGCTGGTGATTGGTTCCACCGTGGTGGCGTTCGGCACCTCGGCCCCCGAGCTGTTCATCAGCCTCTGGGCGGCGGGGAAGGGGCAGGGAGACATCGCCATGGGAAACGCGGTGGGCGCCGTTATTGCGAACATCGGACTGATCCTTGGCCTTTCGGCGGTGGCGCGACCCTTGCGCTTTCGTCCGCAACTCTTCCAGGCGGAGGCCCCCATCATGGTGGCGTCGGCGGCGCTGGTCGGTTTTCTGCTGCGCAACAGCTGGATTGGTCGTTTTGAGGCATCGCTGTTGTGTTTTGCGCTGGTGGTGTACGCAATTTTTATCTGGTTCTCCGCGCAGGTGGAGGCGGACAGCTCCGTGATCACTAAAATGGAAAAAGACCTTCCGGCCCCCGGTGTCTCGCGTTGGGTCGAGCTTGCCCAACTGGTCGGCGGCGCGATCCTGCTTTTGGCCGGATCCCGGTATTTGGTGAAAGCAGCGGTTTCGGGCGCCGGCATGGTCGGCATGACGCAATCGGCTTTGGCGCTGGCGGCGATTCCCCTCCTGGCCAGCACCCCGGAACTATTTGCGCTGGTTTCCGCTCTCGCCAGAAAGGAGAAGGAACTGGCCGGAGGCGTGGTCATGGGAGCCTGCATTTTTAACTGTCTCGGGGTGGTGGGAATTTCCGCCCTCCTGCGGCCATTGCTGGCCCCAAATATCAACCAGACGGATTTGGGAGTTATGCTGATTGCGTCGGTTGCCGTTCTGCCTTTGCTCCATGCGGGGCCTCGCAAACGGCAGATCATCGGTGTGGCTTTGCTCGTGGGATACGGTTTGTACCTGACCCAGCTCTTGGGGCGGCATATTCGCGAAGGTTTGTGAGGGGAGGCGCGGGCGGATCCAGGGCCTCGACGGTCCGGCAGGGCGCCATCTCCCAAGTGGTGGAGAGGTTGGAGCGGCGTATCAGCCATGAGCGAGGCCTTAGTTTGGAGGAGTTGATGACGGCTCTCGAAGGCAAGGGGCACGCCGCCATGATCACCGTGCTTTCCCTTCCCTTCAGCCAACCCATCCAAATTCCAGGCCTTTCCGTTCCATTCGGCATTGTGCTTTTTTACAGCGGGCTGCGGATCGCCTTTGCCCAACACCCCTGGTTGCCCGGTTGGCTTTTGGCAAAAAAAATCCCTCCGGCCACGGCCATGGGACTGTTGGAGGCGATGCGGAAAGTCGCGCGCATGACGGAAAAAATTCTGCACCCGCGGTGGGCTTCTTTATGCCGGCGACCTGTGTTGCACCGGTTGCACGGAATTCTCATCTCATTCCTTTCCATTCTGTTGGCCCTGCCCCTGCCGATCCCGTTCAGCA
>RFWS01000147.1 GCA_009921985.1 bacterium
CGAATCCTACCGGCGGGAAGCCCTTCGCTGGCTCGCCGGCATCCTCCGGATTGCCGATGCCATGGATCGATCCCACTCCCAAAAGCTGCTGTTTAAAAGGTTGGAGCTTAAACCCGGCGTTTGTCTGATTTACGCACACGGCGAAGGGGATCAAGAGGCCAACGCCAGCCTTGAACGCAAGTCTGACCTTTTTCGTGAAATCTCAGGTCGGGAGCCTTTTCTTAAAATTTTTTCCGTTTAAACAGAAATTCTGAACACCACCCGGATCAAGGAAATCCTGGCCACCCGCGGCCTTCGCCCCCTCCGCCAGCTGGGCCAAAACTTTCTTACCGAACCGACTCTGGCCACCCAGATCGCCGAAGCCCTCGGTCCGGCCCGCGGGGAACCGATGCAGGAGATCGGTCCAGGCCTTGGTGCCCTTACCCGAGCCCTCCTTACCGGTGGTCATTCCGTGGAGGCCTTCGAAGTGGATCAAGGACTTATCTCTTTCCTCCGCGAGGAGTTTAGGAATGAGCCCCGCTTTCGACTGGTGGAGGGCGACGCCTTGAAAACCCTGGCTTACCATGATCCGAGGTCGGTCCTCTGCGGCAATCTCCCGTACTCCATCTCCACCCCGCTTCTTGTCCAGTTGGCCTTGCGCCAACCGCCTCCGGAAATCGTCGTGGTCACCCTGCAGAAAGAGGTGGCCGAAAGGTTTGCCGCTCGGCCGCGCACTTCGGACTATGGCGCCGTCACTGTCCTGCTCCAAACTGTCTTTCAAATCGAGAAGGTTCGTGCCCTGCCGCCGGAAGTTTTCTATCCGCGGCCCCGGGTCGAATCCTCCGTTCTCCGCCTCACCCGGCGTTCCTCCATCCCCGGCAACCTGGAGAAGTTTTACGCATTTGTCCGCAAGGGATTCTCCCAGCGCCGCAAGCAGCTCAAACGGGTCCTGCCCGTTGATCTCGCCCGCCGCGCCGAGGAGCTCGATCCTTCGGAATGGTTCCAGCTTTATGAACAGTGCGGACGAACCCTTTGACATTGTCGACGCCTCCGACCGGGTGATCGGCTCTGCCCCCCGCTCGCAGATCCATGCCCGGGGCCTCCTGCACCGCGCCGTTCATCTTTGGCTCCACGACCCCGCCGGCCGGATTCTTCTCCAGCGCCGATCCCTCTCCAAGGACCGCGAGCCGGGCAAATGGACCTCGAGCGTCAGCGGACACGTCAACGCCGGCGAGCAGTACGATGCCGCCATGCTCCGGGAAATCCCTGAGGAGATCGGCATCCCCGCCGGTTCCTGCCGTGACTTCGGTCGGCTTGGCTACTTTCCAGCCTGCCGGGAAACCGACCAGGAGTTCGTCTGGCTCTACCGGGCCGTCCACCCCGGCCCCTTCCAGCCGGACCCGGCCGAGGTGGCCGGCTTGGAGTGGTTCGATCCGCAGCAGCTCGACCTTCGTATCCAAAAAGAGGCAGGAGAATTCTCCTCCTGCCTGATCCACTTGTGGAAAGGGCGTCCAAAATGAACAGACGTCTGGACGGCAAACGGGCTGTGGTTGTTGGCGGTGGCATCGGTGGTCTGGCCACTGCCCTTCGCCTGCGGAAAGCCGGGGCCCAGGTCGTCCTCCTTGAAAAGAATGACACGGTGGGAGGCAAAGTGGCGGAACGTCGTGCCGCGGGCTTCCGCTGGGACCTGGGCCCCTCCCTTTTCACCATGCCGCAGATTTTGGACCGCCTCTTTGCCGATCTGGGCGAAAAGCGGGAGGAGTACCTGACCCTGGATCCGCTCTCCCCCACCTGCCGATACCGCTGGGCCGACGGTTACCAATTTGATGAGAATGATTTTTTCTGGTCCCGACCTGATTCCGCCCGCCTGCTTCGCCACGCCGAAGGTCTCTACAAACTCTCCGCCCCCGCTTTTCTGGAAAGTGCACCATCGGAGGTGTGGGGAAAGATTCTGAATCCACGGTTGCTTCCGTTGCTTTGTCACCTTCCGGCGATGAGCCCCTTCCAGTCCCTGGCTTCGGCCTCCCGCAGGTTTTACAAGGACCCGCATCTCCAGCAGTTTCTTCAACGCTTCGCAACCTATAACGGCAGCGACCCTGAACTCACTCCCGCCACCTTTGCCGTCATTCCCTATGTCCAAGCCCGGTTTGGCGGCTGGTTCATCCGCGGCGGCATCCGCCGGCTGGCCGAGGTCCTCCTGACCCTCGCCCAAAAGCATGGCGTCGCGATCCGGACCAAGGCCGAGGTGGCTACCATCGAGCCTCATCGGGTCACCCTGGAGAATGGCTACCATTTCCCGGCCGATCTCATTTTCCATAACGGGGATGTGCTGAGGGCTTATCAACAAACCATTCTCCACCCCGGGGCTAGGGTCATGGCGGAGAAAATCGCCAAGCCCCAGCGCGCCATCTCCGGTTTTGTCGTTTTGCTGGGGGTGAAGGGAAAGGATCCCTCGCTGGGTCACCACAACATTTTCTTTTCCGATAACTACCGGCTCGAGTTCCGGCAAATGTTCCAGGACAAAAGACCCGCCGAAAACCCCACCATCTATCTCTGCCTCAGCGCCCGCACCCAACCCGGCGACGCCCCGGCCGACCACGACAACTACTTCCTCCTGGTCAACGCCCCGGCGGAGACCGAAGGCATCGACTGGGCTGAGGA
>RFWS01000148.1 GCA_009921985.1 bacterium
AGGATTCGTTTACTTTTAGGTTTACCTTTGCGGGGCGAGTGAATGCGAAAAAAAGCTGGCTCAGAGCTATGACGCTGAGCGAGACACAGATGGACCAAAGGCCGGTGGAAGGGCGGACCTCTTAGGAAGAGCCAAACGTGGTTTGCTTATCGGGGGCGGAACCGCACCTCGGCGGACTGGCACGGACCTTTTGTCACCCGCCTTGAGGTATTCCACGCCACCCTTTTCAACACTCCTCACCTCCCATGGTGGCCTCGGCACGTTCGTTGAATATTCAAGTTGTGTGTTGAGCCAGCCTCACATGTAGAGTGTCTCGCTGTGCGGAGCGGTTTACGTTTCCGCTTCCGCCAGTTTCGGTCATGGGCTATTCATAATTATCATTTATAACCAATGTATTAGCAATTACTCGAAAAGTAGGAAGGTATTTGCTTTGTAGAGTATCAAGTGAATCCGCTGAGTCCTGTTGCTTTGTAAGCATAAAGCCTAATATGTACATTTGATTTTTACAAATTATTTGAAACTGAGTCATCCTAATCTTGGCCTTAAAATCAAGCCTTTCCATATCTTTGTCACAAACAAGCATTCCCGCTGGTAAATTTTCAAGCGTAATCGACTTGGCTTCTACAAAAGTTGAACCTTCTGGCACCATATCTTTCATTTCATTTGGTGTAAAAAATTCTTTCAGATCATTCTTGGAAAGAATAGTTCCCACAGGTAACCCAAGATCCTTCACCATTAAGGTTACCATTATTGGCCCGTAGCCTGCGCCGCTCTGGAAAAACTGAATAACGTTTGGACGATCACCCTCCCTTTTTGACCAACTTAAAGGGAAGGAAACACTAATATCAGAACCTTTTGACTTGGGATGGCCTTTTGTTCGGTATGTTTGTTTCCAGCCCTCAACCAGCTCTTGGCCAGGATTGTCTTGATACCGTTTATTTGTTGATAAGATTGTCGAAAGAATATCATTATTCAATTCTCCTCGGCTTCTTTTTTCTACTTCCTTTAAAAAATTAATAGCAGACTCTTTGGTTATAACCTGTTCAGCAAGCCTTTTTTGAATTTCTTCAAGAAGTTCAACTTTAAATGATTTCCACTTTTCGCCCAAAAGCAAAGAAAGCTCAGGCTCTAATCCTTTGGCTCCTTCCCCAAGTGCGCTAATGCTAAACTGACGTTTAGCTTCCTGAATTTCACGGCTAAGATCGGGATACTCCTGCTCAATTCGATTAAGGGTAAAATCCTGCCCCAAAATAAAGCCATAAGTATGGGATAATTGTTTCCAGCGTGGGATCTTCGTGGAAAGATCTTCCGAAAAGCTAAAAGATGGCAAAAAAGAACAAAGTAAAAAAACAAAACAAATTCTTATAAACATTAAAAAAATTAGGCTTCATAACCTCTGGTTGAGAAGGAAAAAGGGCGCTTTCTGGCGGATGTTTGTGGAGAAAAAACATATAAATCATAAAACTATATATACCTACCACGGGAATCGGCCCTCCGGCCGCACGGATTTCAGCGGGGCGGTCGGGGAGGGGGGCCGCGGCGCTCGTAAGTTTCGTTTTTGATCAGCTGGTTTCCTTTTTTGGTTTCTACCCGGAGGCTCTGTCCGTTGATGGAGTATAGGATGCTCCACGTTTGGCCGTTGAGCCGATAGGTGAGTTCATAGGCATCCGGTCCGGTTTTCTGGAAATCGGTGATTTCAGCTCCGCGCAGGGGTTCCCCCGCAGGTCGGAACGGTTGGGCGCGGGGTTGGGGATCGACCTGTTCGCCCCGTTCCGTCACTTCCCCGTGAAAACCGCCCAGCACATACGGGTAACTTTTGGACGCATGGTAGTGATAACCCAGTTCCTGAGTCTCGTGCCCATGGCAGGCATCCAGATCTTTCGGGCTGCTCCCGTCCGGATCGGTCAGCCCGTAGACGGGGTAGCCATCGAGTGCCACGGCGACGGGTTGGCCTGAGCCCACCTTTTCCTGAAGATGGAGGGGAGCGACATGGTAGTGGTAGTCGTCTGCCCGCCCGCAGTGGCCGCCCCATTCGTCCAACTCGCCGATTTCCAGGGCAATTTCGCCCCGGTTGTTTTGGGGATTGAAGATCGGCACCCCGTTGGCCGCCAAGGCGATGGCTCCGCGGAGAAAACGGCCGCGGATCATGGCCGGGGAAGAGGCAGGAACGGGCTGCAGGGGGAGTCTCCAGCTGTTTTGTCCCGAGTAGTCCTGCGGGATCGGGATCTGCTGTTGCCAGTTGCGGATGCCTTTCATCATCGGATGATCCGGAAATCCGGTGCTGCTGACGTACAGATATCGCCCGTCCTCGCGGGTGGAAACAGCCGGGGCAAACGGAGCAAAGATGCGGGCCAGGCCCGAAGGGGTGTTGGTTCCGGCAGAGGTGGGCAAATCGGGGGGTTTGCCGTGGGGATCGTATCCCAAGCCCGAAAGATCGTGGGCTTCGGCGGGAATACCCAGGAAGAAAAGAAAAACTATGGAAAGCAGGAACTTCATCGTGGCTTCAGCTCGTAATGATGGGCGAGAGCGGGGGCATCGTTTCCCGTGCTCCGGATAAAGTCGACGGAAACCTTTTCGGATTCAACTTTCACCCGGAGGTGGCCGGAGCCG
>RFWS01000149.1 GCA_009921985.1 bacterium
TCGCAACCTAATGTTGTTGAAACAGATCCAATTAAGAAAAAAATATCCCAAAAGGGCCAAAGAAAATCTAAATTTATAAATGCTTATACTTGAAAATCCATATGTTTATGTTTAATTAAATTAGTGAGATGGGCGTGCTTAATCTTGATTCTTTCAATCCTGCCCACCAATGCGGCCACCTATGGGGATTGGCAGTACAGATTAATGCAGGAGGAGTGGTATCCGGGAAAAAGTAATCCGGTCATTTGGATTGAGGGTTACAATGGGAACGAACAGGAAATAGTAATACCCTCCGAAATTGAAGGTTTTCCAGTCGCTATTCTTGGGTGGCGACTTTTTTATAACAAAACAAACATAACAAGTGTTCAGTTGCCAAACAGTTTGAGAATTCTCATCGGTGGTGTTTTTGAGGGGTGCTCCAGTTTAACCTCAATAACGATACCTGATGGCGTCCTTCAAATGGGAAGTGAGAATTTTAAGGACTGCACGGGCCTTGCAAATGTTTCCATACCCGAAAGTGTTACGGAATTTGGATGGAATAATTTCTACGGAGCTACAAACCTTCAAAACATTTCATTACCTTTAAGGTACCTTGTTTTTAACAATACCGCTTTTATGAATCTCGGTATATATCCCGACCAAAATCGGCAACAAAAGGACATCGCTGGAAGGGTTATGGCAAGTTCGCTTGCAAGTGCTCTTGCTACAAATACGATATTTTTAAACAATTTGGCACAAGCGATCCTCAATGCTTCAAATAATTATGGCCTAGCAACCCAATCTGCAATTACTACGGCCACCTCCAATCTCGCCACCCAATCTCAAATCCTAACCCTGGCTACTAAATCTGAACTGACTACTGCTCTAGCCCAAAGCCGAGCAGACGGAATCAACAGCGTCCTCAGCAATCCCAACCTCTGGACGCTTTACACGAGCAACCAGATTCAAGGTATGGCTATAGGAGATCTGGTTCTGACCCGAACCAACGGCAGTGGCTTCGTTCTCAACTATGACATCGAACAAAGCGAAGATTTGGTGAACTGGTACCCTTATCAAGGTTTTGCAATGCCTCTGACCAATTTGCCGTCCAACAAGGCTTTCGTTCGAATTAAAGCTAAACAATAAGGCTTTTACTACAGCCCTTCAACAAGGGCATGCACGTTTTCTTGTTGCCCAAAATTGCACACTCTTTGCTCATTTTTGCACAAGCCACGTTCGTTGGGCTAACGACCCCCAAGGGAACATTGTAACCAAAACTATTTAGCCGTCCACCCGGCGTCCCGGGGATTCCGGCGGTCAAAATGGGAAAGCTCCAAATCTCCGTTTACCCTAACCCCTCCTATTTCTCCTTCATCACCCAGACCCCGTCCCACTTTTCCCCCGGCGAGTTCTTTTGGAAATAGTCACACCGCTCCGTGTAAATCTTGCTGAGCTTGTCTCCGGGATGGGCTTTGAGGGCTTCGGCGAAAGCCGCCCTGGCTTTGTCCCACTCCTGCTTCCGATATTTGCCCAACCCGTCCTTGAAGTGGTTGATCACCTCCATCGGATTCGGAAAGGTGGCATCGGTGTGGTAGTCGAGGCACTCGTAAATCACCACCGGCTCGGTTTTCCCCTTCACGATCACGCGGTCGGCCTCCCGCATCCGGTAGGTGCCTTTGAGTTTTTTCACGGTCGCGTCGCTCACCAGCATTTTGGCCCCGTACTGCTTGCAGGCCGTTTCCAGCCGGGCCGCCAGATTCACCCCGTCTCCGATCACGGTGTAATTCATGCGCTTCGGCGAACCGATGTTGCCGCTGACGATCTCGTCCGTGTTGATCCCCAACCCCATGTCGATGGCCATCATCCCGCGCTGCTTGCGGGCGGCATTGAAGCGGTCCAGTTCCTGCAGCATTCCGATTCCCGCCCGGACGGATCGGTCCGCATCGTCTTCCCGGGGCAGCGGCAGACCGAACACGGCCATGATCGCGTCCCCGATGAATTTGTCCAACATGCCCCCTTCCTTCTGGAGGCAGTCCACCATCAGGGTGAAGTATTCGTTAAGGAGGCCGACGGTTCCCTGCGCCCCCAGGCTTTCCGTGAGGGTGGTGAAGCTGCGCACGTCGGAGAACAACACCGACGCTTCGCTGATATTCCCCCCCAACGCATCTTTTCCCGACGCCATCAACTGGTCGGCAATGGCCGGATCCATGTAGCGGGCCATGGTTCCCTTCATCCGCTTTTCATCGCTGATATCCTCAATCATGAGGAGCGACCCGAGCGGTTTGTCCTTCACGCTGATCAGCGGCAACACACTGACGTTGGCGGAGGCCTTTTCCCCGCCCCACTCCATCTCGGCGTCCATGACAAGGACGGGTTCCTTGGACTCGGCGGTGGTGCGGATCTTTTCCTCGATCCAGGCGTTTTTTCCGGTGAAGAACTCTCCGGCTTTCTTTTTCAGGATTTCCTTGGCCGAGGTTTTCAGGATCTTGTAACCCGCCTTGTTGCAGGTCTGGATAACCCCCTCCTCGTTGAGGGTCACCACGGCGTTCGACATACTCTCGAGCATCGACTCGGCGTAGTTCTTCATGTTCTGCACGTCGTCGAACAACTTTGCGTTCTCCAAAGCCACC
>RFWS01000150.1 GCA_009921985.1 bacterium
CACCAAAACGGGTCAAACTGTACAAGGCACGGTGACAAAAATCGCAGTGAAATATGTAACGGTGAAGAGCCCCACTGGACTTTGGCGGGTGCCCGCAAGTATGCTCAATGCCCGAGAAGATATGGTAGCATAAAAACAACACCAAAAACCCTCGAGATTGACAGGTCTTTGGAATGAACGTATACTTATGAAACTGACGCACAAGGAGCACTAAATGGGAACGAGATCACTAACTTATGTCTATGAGGGCAAACACCCCGTAGTCTGCCTTTATCGTCAATACGATGGCTACCCTAGCGGACACGGAGCAGAACTTGCTGAGTTCCTCGAGGGCTACGACATCGTCAACGGATTTGGTGAAAAGCGAGCAAAGTTGGCTAACGGCATGGGCTGTTTGGCTGCTCAGTTGGTTGCTCACTTTAAGACTGAAGTAGGCAATTTTTATCTCCATGCTCCCGTACTAGATAGAGACGACGGACAAGACTTCGAGTATCATCTCTACGAGAAAGACGTTATTATCTTTAACTACAAGCGAGACCTTGTGTTCAAAGGCACCCACGCTGAGTTCGCTGACTACTGTAAGGCTACGGCATAATGGACATTAGACGAGACAATGGCATATTCTTCGTGCTATTAAATGGCTGGCCCTACGAACTAGACGCAATGAACTTTCTGGATGCGGAGATTGAAGCAGATAGTAAATACGGTGCGAAAACTCTACTAGAAATACTTGACAACTACGACGAATACCTGTAATATTAAGACTTAACGCAAAGGAGCGAAACTATGCCTAAGATGATTGATGTTATGAACTTGACCCCGAGCACTATAGAAATGACACAAAAGGCCCCAGCGAAACCCCGCGAGACTGACGAAGAGATCATAGAACGACTGCGTGAGCGTTTCAATATCTTAGATGACATGACTCGTGCTGTTAAGAAGGGTGACGTAAGGGCTATGATTGTGAGCGGTCCCCCGGGTGTGGGCAAATCCTACGGCGTTGAAAAGGTACTGAGCAGACACGATGTCTTCGCAGACGTAGCACAAGACGAGAAGTTGAAGAAGTACGAAGTGGTAAAAGGTGCAATGTCAGCGATTGGACTGTACAAGAAACTCTACGAGTTCTCTGCTAAAAAGAACATACTCGTGTTCGACGACTGCGATAGTGTACTGTTAGACGACTTGAGCCTTAACATCCTCAAAGCGGCACTAGACAGTTCTGCGAAACGTACTATACACTGGAACACGGATAGTCGCAGCCTACAGAGCGAAGGAGTACCCAACAAGTTCGAGTTCAAAGGTGGTGCTATCTTCATTACCAACATCAAGTTTGAGAACGTGAAGAGCAAGAAACTGCGTGATCACTTAGAAGCACTAGAGTCACGTTGCCACTACTTGGATCTGACCATAGACACTGATCGTGAGAAACTATTACGAATCCGTCAAGTCACGCAGGATCATAACCTCTTTGAGACTAATGGCTTCGAGTTCGCAGACTACGAGAAAGAAGAAGTCATTGACTTTATTGACGCCAATAAGCATATGATGCGTGAACTGAGTTTGCGAATGGTCATTAAGGTGGCGGCACTGAAGGCCTCTATGCCCAACTGGAGAAAAGTAGCACAATTGACTTGTATGAAACGAGCATAACACAACCCCACAAAAAACCTGATTCGCTCCCAGGTTTTTTGATCCCCCGCTTCGCTCCCGGGGGATTTTTTTTGACTATATAACATAGAACATTATACTAACAAAGAACTTTTGGAGAACACAGAGTAACCATTTGAGCATAGTGGCCCGAGACCTTCCTCCACACTTTTCTACTACACTAGCCGCACAGTACGCCGACAGTCTTATGAACTATAACCAAATTTTTGTCACACTTTTCTACACTTTTCTACACTTTTTCACACCCTACGAACCCAGTGTGGGAGGGTCCGGAGGGGCGAGTGCGGCCGTTGTACGCTAACAACACCTTGTAGTATATGTACAACACAGGGTAAAGACCCGACAACTTGACAGGTTTTTAGTTCGAACGTATAATATGAACATACTGTAAACAAAGGAGCAACGAAATGGGAATGTGGACTACGCCAAATCAGGATACGCTAGCAGAGACTCTTAAGGCCTTTAGCGAGGCTGCACATCAGAGATTCCATCACAGCCACGCCTACGAGGCAGGCTACTTACAGAGTGTTCTAGTACACTACATTCAGCACCTCCCCAAGAGGATCCAGAAGCAGTTGATTGCGGATATGGTAGAGGCTACACAGAAGCAGCAGAGGGTGCTCAAAGAGCGTGAGGCCGCTGGGGAGAATGGATTCTTTGTAGAGCGGGTGCAAAGACCCTGCGATTGACAAGGGTATTGATTGGTAGTATAATATGGTTATGCTGTTAAACAAAGGAGAGAACGTGTTTACATTCAGTCACAGAACAAGCCGTCCAGTAACGTCAGCCCTCATAGACTATGCCGAGGAAGGTGTCATTGCTTGGGAATCATTAGCACGAGATCTACTAGGATGGATGAGTGAAGATGAGGTACGACGGTTT
>RFWS01000016.1 GCA_009921985.1 bacterium
AGGTCGATCAACCGGGGAATGATCAGGAATCCGACCACCGCCACCCCAACGAGGAAGGCCGTCAGGGAAAGCATCGTGGTGCCGGTCGAGGCCAAATCTATCTCCCCCGTGGTGCCGAGGTGCGTCAGGACCCCCAACATCGCCACAGCTAGAATGTCCTCCACGATCAGGATCCCGAAAACCAGCCGGGCAAACTCCCGTCGCATCAATCCCATCGCCTCCAAGGCCTTGGCAATGATCGTGGTCGAGGAGATGGAGAGGATCGCTCCTAGGAAAGTGGCGTCCATTTGGCTCCAGCCCAGCCACCGCCCGGCCTGATACCCCAGCAGGAACATGCCCGCAATCTCCACCACCGCACCCACCACCGCCGCCATTCCCACCTCCCGCAGTTTCCGGAAGCTGAAATGAATCCCGATCGAGAACATCAGCAGAATCACCCCCAGTTCCGAGAGCGTCTTGATCGCACCCTCGTCCGTCACCAAAGAAACCGGGGGAGTGTTCGGACCGATAAAAATCCCCGCAAGTATATAGCCCAACACCACAGGCTGCTTAAGTCTCTGGCAAAGGATCGTGGCCACGGCCGCCGCCGCCATCACCACCGCCAGATCCTGAACCAGCTCTAATCCGTGCATGACTGGAGATTCGCCGATCAAATCCCTTTCTTCAATCTACCATCGCGTCTGCGTGAGAGGCTCGGCCTCTTGATGTTTGTCTATTTGTTTATGATGACGTTTACCTTTACGACCTAATTCATTTTGAAGTTTTCGTAAACTTAAACCTAAACATAAACGAACGGCTGGAGCATCGTTCGCGCTCGTTCTTTGACACTCGTGATTTTGAATTTTACCATTCTCCCATGATTCAATTAACCCCCAACGCCGCCCGCCGGATCCGGGAGCTCACCTCCGGTCGGGACGCCACGCAGGGCCTTCGCCTTTTCATCGAAAAGGGTGGCTGCGCCGGGCTCTCCTACGGCATGGCCGTGGCCGCTGCGGAACCCACCGACCAACGACTGGAACAGGAAGGCGCCCGCCTTTTCGTGGCCGCCGAGAGCGCCCCGCTTCTCGAAGCCTGCACCCTCGATTACGAGGAAGAGCTGACCCACACCGGTTTCAAGATTGTCAATCCCAAGGCCAAACAAACTTGCGGCTGCGGCACCTCCTTCGAGGCCTAACCGCTTGTCCTCCGTTTGGTCTCTCAGGACCGCGCTCCAACCGGGTTTCCTCGCGGTCCGGAAATACTACCGCGTCTTCCTGGTCTTCCAGTTCATCGGGGTGGTCCTCTATCTCGCCTATTTCCGGATTCCGCCCGTCCGCACGCTGGTGGACTCCTTCTCCGATTGGAAAGACACGGGCGGATTTTTACTTTCCGCTCTCCTCACCGCCGTCGCCGGGACCCTCCTGCCGGAATCGGTCCGCACCCTGGTCGGTCCGGATCGCTCCTGGGATTGGATCCGCCTGAAGAAGATGGGGTGGAACTTTCTTTTTTTCGGCTCCGTGGGACTTGAGGTGGATCTTTTTTACCATGGCCTCGCCTGGCTGTTTGGATCCGGCCCTTTCTGGAATATTATTTTACCCAAGCTGGCGGTGGATTTTCTTCTCTATGTGCCGACCGTCGCCATCCCCACGAGCGTGTCTTACTTCCTCTGGCTGGAACTGGGTTGGTCCCCCCGCCAAATCTGGCGGGCGTGGAGCTGGTCGCTTTACCGGGACCGCGGTCTACCCCTGCTGATTCCTGACTATTTTTATTGGGGCCCGCTCCTCCTCTTTCTCTACAGCCTGCCGCTGAACCTCCAGTTCCCCTACTTCCTGCTGATCTTCTCCGGCTGGAGCCTAGCCTTCGTCTTCATCGGTTCCCATGGCCTGGAAAAAGCCGCGGACAAATAGGGTTGGGTTCGGATCCGGTTGGTTTAAACTTTTTTGAATGTTCCGGCTGGTTTTTCTCTTTCTTCTCCCCCTCATTTTCTCCGCCTGCTCGAAGCCCCCCGCTGTAACCCGCGAGGATCATCCCCTCCCTGACGGCGTGGATACCGCCAGGGTGGAACCCGGTCGCCGCGGCGGAGTCTTTATCCAATCCGTTCCCGGAGAACCCTCTACGTTTAACCCGCTCGTCTCGGAGGACGCCACCTCTGGCGGTTTCATCAGCCTCTTCCTCGACTCCCTGACCCGCTACAACGCCGTTACCCAGGAAGTGGAACCCGGCCTCGCCACCCGCTGGGATGTCGGGAAAGACAACAAAACCTTCACGTTCCACATCCGACCTGACATCCGCTGGTCAGACGGCGCACCCTTCTCGGCCGACGACGTCCTCTTCACTTTTCAAGCCATCTACGATACCCGATATCCCAACCGCTCCGCCTTTGACCTCTCCGTGGACGGCAAACCCTTCCGGATTGAAAAAATCGACGATCTCACCGTGCGCATCACCACCCCGGAAATCTTCGCCCCTTTCCTCGAATACGTTGGCGGCGTGGGCATCCTCCCCAAACACCGGCTCGAGCCCGCCTTCCGCGACGGAACCCTCCAGAAGGCCTGGAACGTCAGTGTAGCCCAGCACCAACCGGAAACCCTCGTCGGAACCGGCGCCTTCCGCCTCCGCTCCTATCAGCCGGCCGAACGCATCGTCTTCGAGGCTAACCCCCACTACTGGCGCGCCGACTCCGCCGGTGTTCGCCTTCCTTATGTCGACTTTCTCGTCACCAAACTGGTCAAGGACATCAACGCCAGCACCCTCGCCTTCGCCACTGGCCAGACGGATGCCGAGGGGCTTTCACCCGACAACGTGGCCTGGATCGAACGCTTTGCGAAGCGCTACGACTTCCTTGTCCATAACCGCGGACCCTCCCCCAATACCGGCTTCATCTGGTTCAACCAAAACCCCGGCAAGGACTCCTCCGGCCAACCGTTTGTCCAGCCCCATAAACTCGCTTGGTTCACCGACCGTCGCTTCCGTCAGGCCATCTCCCACGGCATCGACCGCGAGGGCATCGTGAAGGGCGTCCTCTTCGGCCGCGGCCAGCCCCTTTGGGGCCCCGAAACCCCCGCCAATAAGAAATGGTACAACCCCGACGTCACGCAGTATCCCTACGATCCTGCCCGGGCCCGAGCCCTCCTTGCCGAGGCCGGCTTCAAGCTGGGAGAGGACGGCCGACTCCGCGATGCCCAGGCCAACGTCGTGGAGTTCACCTTGAATTCGAACCAGGAAAACCAGCTCCGCGTGAACATGGCCACCGTCTTCAAGGAGAACATGCGCGACCTCGGCATCACCGTGAACCTCGCTTTCCTCGATTTCGGAACCTTCGTCGGAAAAATCCAGGACTCTTTTGACTATGAAGCCGGCCTGCTCGGTCTGACCGGAGGCGGGGATCCGGCCGGTGGGATGTCGGTCTTCTCCTCCAAGGGTCGACTCCATCAATGGTATCCCAACCAAAAATCCCCCGCCACGCCTTGGGAAGCCCGCATCGACGAGCTCATGTCTCTCCAGCTCCGCACCCTCGACTACGCCACCCGCCGAAAATATTTCAACGAGGTCCAAAAGATCATGAGCGATGAAACGCCCTACATCTATCTCGTCACCGCCAACGCCTACGTTGGTCTCAAGGATCGCTGGAAAAACATCCAGATTCCCCCGCTCGGCTCGCTCGTCTGGAACCTCGACGAGCTCTGGACTGTCTTCACGCCATGACCGCCTTCATCCTCCGCCGCCTCGGCACCCTCGTGCCCATGCTCCTCGCTGTTACTTTGCTTGTGTTCGCCCTGATGAGCCTCGCTCCCGGCGACTTCCTCACCCCCGTGAAGGCCCAGCGCGACATCAACCCCGCCCTCATCGCCGAACTCCAAAAATCCTTCGGCCTCGACCGTCCCTGGTACGAGCAATACCTCCGCTGGCTCGGCAATATCGTCCGCTTGGACTTCGGCTATTCCTGGACCTACAAGGTCCCCGTCGCCGAGCTCATCGCCCAACGCGCTCCCGCCACCATCCTACTCTCCCTTTGCTCTCTCGCCCTCGCCTGGGGCCTCGCCATCCCGCTCGCCGTCCTCGCCGCCGCCCGGCCCGGCAGCTGGATCGACAGACTGACCTCCTCGGCCGCCTACTTCGCCCTCGCCATTCCCGAATTCTTTCTCGCCCTCCTCGCCGTCTGGTTTGCCGCCCAAACCGGCTGGTTTCCCATCGGCGGCCTCACCTCGCTCGATCACGATTTTCTTCCCCTCGGCGCCCGCTTCCTCGACGTCGCCTGGCACCTCATTCTTCCCACGCTGGTCCTGGGGCTTGGCGGCGTTGCCGGCACCCTCCGCGTCCTCCGCGCCAACGTTCTCGACGTTCTCCGCGCCGAATACGTCACCGCCGCCCGCGCCAAGGGCCTGCCGGAAAAAATCGTTCTTTTTCGCCACGTGCTTCGCAACGCCCTCAACCCCCTTCTCAGTACCGTTGGCTACGCGTTTGCCGGATTGCTTAGCGGCTCGCTCCTCGTGGAGAACGTCATGAACTATCCCGGTCTTGGCCGGCTCGTCTACGAAGCCTTTATCCGCGAAGACCAGTTCGTCGTGCTCGGGTCCGTCATGGTCGGCTGCACGCTTCTCGTCATCGGCAATCTCATCTCCGACCTAGCTCTTGCTTGGTCCGATCCGAGGGTTCGTTATGGGCGCTGATCTCGTTCAATCCCTCCTCCGGCGCCCAGCCGGCTTGGTGTCCGCCATCCTCCTGCTCTTGCTCTACGGTGCGGCCCTGTTTGCCCCCTTCCTGGCCCCCACCGTGCCATCCGCCCAGGACCTCAACCGCACCTACCATCCTCCCACCGCACTCGTATGGCAGGAGGGACGGCTCTGCGTCCGCCTTTATCGGCTTGTCGATCCCTCAACCGCCACCTACGAGCCCCTCGCCGGCCAAGCCGCCCACCTACGCTGGTTTTCCGAGGGAGCGGCCTACAAGCTCTTCGGCATCATCCCCGCCAAAACCCACCTCTTCACCGTCGAGCCTCCCGCGGTTGTTTATCTTCTCGGCAGCGATGCCACCGGTCGCGATGTCTTCACGCGCCTCCTCTACGGTTCCGGCATCTCCCTGGGGATCGGCCTGGTCGGGGTTTTTTTGACCAGCCTGCTCGGCCTCACCATCGGTGGCCTCGCCGGCTATCTGGGCGGCTGGGCCGACTCCCTGGCCATGCGCTTCACCGAATTCCTCATGGCTGTCCCCGGCCTTTATCTTCTCCTCGCCCTCCGCGCCGCCCTCTCCTCCCGTTTTCCCTCCGACGCTACTTTCCTCCTCATCGTCGTCATCCTCTCCGCCCTGGGTTGGGCCGGCACCGCCCGGGTCGTCCGCGGCTTGGTTCTCTCTCTGCGCGAGAGACCCTTCATCCTCGCGGCCAACATCCTCGGTCAGCGCCCCACGGTCATCCTGTTCCGCCATCTCCTTCCCAACACCTTCAGCTATCTGGTGGTGGCCGCCACCCTCAGCGTCCCCGGCTACATCCTCGGCGAGGCCGCCCTCAGCTTCCTCGGACTGGGTATCCAGGAACCCTCCTCCTCCTGGGGGCTGATGCTCGGTCAGGCCCAGGACATCAAGATCTTCATGCTCAACTTCTGGTGGCTCCTCACGCCAGGAGCCGCCATCATCCTTACCGTGATCGCCTTCAACCTCCTCGGCGACGCCCTACGCGATGCCGTCGACCCCCGCTTCCGCCTGCCCGGACGATGATTCTTCCAACCCCCAAACGTAATCATAAACGTAAACGAACATCCCTTACCTTTTAGTTCTTCGATGAATCGCCCTCTTCTCTCCGTCCAAAATCTGAGCGTACAATTCTCCTCCGGCTCCAAGCCCGTTGCGGCCGTTGACAACCTCTCTTTCTCCATCGATCCCGGGGAAACCGTGGCCGTTGTCGGCGAAAGCGGTTCAGGCAAAACCACCGCCGCTCTCGCCCTCGCCCGCCTCACTCCCCCGCCGCCCGCCTGCTCTCTATCCGGAACCGCCAAGTGGGAAGATGGCACCGACCTCCTTTCCTGTCCCGGCGATGTCCTTCGCAAGGCCCGCGGCGGCAAACTGGCTTACATCTTTCAGGAGCCCTCCACCTCGCTGAACCCCGTCTTCTCCGTCGGCTTCCAGATCCGCGAAGCCCTCCAACTTCATCAACCCGATCTCACCGATTTCGATGCCGAGGTCGCTCGACTCCTTCAACTCGTCGGCATCCGCGATCCCGAAAAACGCGCCTCCGACTACCCCCATCAGCTTTCCGGCGGCATGCAGCAGCGCGCCATGATCGCCATGGCCCTCGCCTGCAAACCCCGCCTCCTCGTCGCGGATGAGCCCACCACCGCTCTCGACGTCACCATTCAGGCCCAGATCCTCGACCTCCTCCGCGACCTCCGGAAACAGTTCGGCATGTCCGTCCTCCTCATCACCCACAACTTCGGCATCGTCGCCCACTTTGCCGACCGTGTGCTCGTCATGCTCGACGGTCGCCTCGTCGAACAGGGCCCCGTGAAGGAGATCCTCCGCTCCCCGCAACACCCCTACACCAAGGCCCTGCTCGACTGCATCCCCCGGCTCGGCCAAGACAAGCAGCGCCTCGCCTCCATCGACCGTTCCGCCCTATTGGCAAAATGAAAACTCAAATCTGAACATCAACTTAAACTTAAACCTAAACTAACCATGAGTCCCCTCGTCGAAATCCGTAACCTCTCTGTTCACTTCCCCGTGAAATCCGGTCTGCTCCAACGCCAGACCGGCGTGGTTAAGGCCCTCGACGACGTCTCTCTCAAAATTAAAAAAGGCTCCACCCTCGGCCTCGTCGGCGAAAGCGGTTCCGGCAAGACCACCCTCGGCCGAGTCCTCGTCCGCCTGCAGGATCCCACCTCCGGCTCCGCGCTTTACGAGGGCCAGGAGATCACCGCCCTCGACGGCTCGGCCCTGCGCCCTTACCGCAAAAAGATTCAGATGGTCTTCCAGGACCCTTACAACTCCCTCAACCCGCGGCTCCGCATCGGCACCATCCTCGCCGAGCCGTTGGAGATCCATTTTCCAAAAATGTCCGCCTCCGACCGCTCATCCCGCGTCGCCGAACTTCTCAAGCTGGTCGGGCTCGACCCCGCCCACGCCCGCCGCTTCCCCCACGAGTTCAGTGGGGGCCAGCGTCAGCGGATCGGCATCGCCCGCGCTTTGGCCGTGGAACCCGAATTCATCATCTGTGATGAACCGGTCAGCGCGCTCGACGTCTCCGTCCAGGCCCAGATCGTCAACCTCCTCATGGACCTGCAGGACCAGTTCGGCCTCACCTACCTGTTCATCGCCCACGACCTGGCGGTCATCGAGCACGTCAGCGACCAGGTCGCTGTCCTCGAACACGGCAAGCTCGTGGAGGAAGGCTCCGCCGACCAGATCACCCGCCACCCCTCCCACCCCTACACCCAACGCCTCCTCGCCTCCGTCCCCGCGCTTTAGTTGAAGTTTAAGTGGAAAGTTGAAGTAGGCTTGCAGGCTTAAGCCGCACAAATTACTTCAACTTAAACTTACACTTAAACTGGCTATGTACGTCCTCGAGACCCGCACGCTGACCACCGCGAAGCTCGGACTGCCATCCGCCCAGCTCAAGCGCCCCGGCCAACCGGCTATTCTACAGATCTACTCCCCGAAGATTTTCCCCCTGCGAAATCTTCAGGTCCGGTTAAAGGGACGCATCCGCAAGCTTCACCAGCGTAAACCCTGCCCGTTCCATCTTCGTATCAGCTACGACTTGGTCGTCACCAGTGACGCCCGTTTCCTGCCCAGGGATTTCCGGGGCATTCCCCGGCTTCAGATTAGAGCCGGCCCCGCCTTCGGCACCGGCGAGCACGCCACCACCCGCCTCTGCCTGCGCTATGTCGTCCAGTTCATGCGAAAGCACGGCTCCCGCCTGAAATCCTTCAGGGTACTGGATCTCGGCTGTGGCACGGGCGTGCTCGGACTCGCCGCTGCCCGGCTGGGCGCCAAGGTCGAAGGTTGGGATAGCGACCCCGTGGCCGTGCAGGAGGCGGAGCGGAACCTACGCCTGAACCGACTGGGAAAACGCGTCTGTTTTCGGCAAAGGGACGTCTTGCGGGATGCCGTTCCTGCCGCCGACCTGATTGTCGCCAACCTTTACGACCATCTTCTCCTGCACCTGCTTCCGCGGCTGGAGTCTCACCGCCGTTCCGGCGCCGTTCTCCTGGTTTCAGGCATCCTCAAGGGTCAGGAGAACGGCATCATCCGCACCGCCACCAAACTCGGCTGGAAACTGGCGCGTCGCGGCCGCCTCGGCCGCTGGTTCTGCCTCCAGTTTTCAGCCAGATAGCTCCCTCTTTTTGTAAACGTAATCGTAAGCGTAAACGAAAAACCGTACTTTCAGATTTATGGCCTCCAAATTGATCCTCATCACCGGATGTTCTAAGGGTCTGGGCCTCGCCATGGTCCGCTCTTTCACCGCCCTCGGCCCCACCGTCATCGGATGCGCACGCAACGCCAAAGCCATGGCGGATCTACAGAGGGAGCTCGGCTCCCCACACTCCTTCACGGCCGTGGACGTGGCGGACGCCTCAGCGGTGAAAACATGGGCTGGCCAGGTTCAGGAGAAGTACGGCGCTCCGGACCTGTTGCTCAACAACGCCGCCGTCATCCACCCCAACGCCCCGTTTTGGAAAGTGCCGGCCGATCGCTTCGACCAGGTCATCGACGTGAATGTGAAGGGGTTGGCCAACGTCCTCCGCACCTTTCTGCCGGCGATGGTGAAGCTTAAGAAGGGCGTCATCGTGAACTTTAGCTCGGGCTGGGGTCGCTCCACCTCTCCAGAGGTCTCCGGCTACTGCGCCAGCAAGTATGCCGTGGAAGGGCTGACGGCCTCCCTCGCCCAGGAACTCCCCGCCGGCATGGCCGCCGTCGCCCTCAATCCGGGCATTATCAACACCGAGATGCTCCAGGACTGCTTCGGGAGAGAGTCCGCCTCCCATTACCCCGATGCCAACCAGTGGGCCAAAAGCGCCGTCCCGTTTCTCTTAAAACTAGGCCCCAAAGACAACGGCAAACCTTTGACCGTCCCCGGCATCCCGACGGACTAGGCAGAACCTTTCGTTAACGTTTCACGTTCACGTGAACGAAAACATTACAAAGTAATTAGTATCTCAAAACTTCGCGTAGCGCTGCCGCGATCCTTACTGCCGTCGGCCGGTGCGCCGCCCACAAATTCGGATGATACGGAATCGGCGTGTCCTTCGCATTGAGCCGCTTCGGCGGCGCATCCAACAACTCAAAACCCTCCGAGGCCACGCATCCAACAACTCAAAACCCTCCGAGGCCACCCGCGCCACCACCTCGGCCGAGGCCCCGCCCCACGGCCACGACTCCCCCACCGCTAACAGTCTTCCGGTCCGTGCCACGCTTCCCAGCAGGGTGTCGGTGTCCAGCGGCTTCACCGTCCGTAAATCCACCACCTCCACTTCGTGCCCCTCCTCCGCCAGCTCATCCGCCGCCGCCAGCGCCTCGTGCACCATCGCGCTGTAGGCTACGCACGTCACATCGCGCCCCGGCCGGGCAATCCGCGCCCGGAAAGCCGGCAAAGCCTCCCCCGGCAAGGCATCAGCCTTCAGATGGTAGTAGAGCAGTTTGTGCTCACAGAAGACCACGGGATCCTCCATCCCGATCGCCTCCAGGAGCATCGTGTAGGCGTCCTCCACCGTGGCCGGGGTCATCACCACCAGGCCTGGATAGTGCGAGTAGATCGTCTCCATCGACTGGCTGTGGAACGGCCCGCTCCCCGGCGTCCCGCCCGAAGGCAACCGCAGCACCATCGGACACGGCTTGCCCGTCCGCCAGTAGGTGGTGGCCGCGTGGTTGAGCATCTGGTTCAGGCCTACCGTGGAAAAATCGGCAAACTGCATCTCCACCACCGGCTTCATTCCCTCGAGCGCCGCCCCCACCGCCAAGCCCACCATCGCGTCCTCCGAAATAGGCGAATCCATTACCCGGCCCGGAAATTTTTCTGCAAGGTTCTTCGTCGCCTTGAAGGCGCCGCCAAAACGACCGATGTCCTGCCCGTAAAGAAAAACGTTCGGATCGTCCTGCAGCGCCTTCTCCTGCGCCGCCCGGATGGCCTCCAGGTAGGTGACGCTCATTCCTCGGCGACTTCCTCGACCGCTCCCGGCGTCACCGTCGCCCGCCACTGCTCCTCAAACGGATCCGGCACCGGCTCCTTGGAAACCTGCATTACCGCCTCCTCCACCTCAGCCCGTGCCTCCTCCCGCCACTCGCCCCACTCCTTGGCGCGCCCCCGCTTTTTCATCAGCTCCTCCATTACCTGAAGACAGTCCCGTCCGCGGCTCGATCCTTTCACCTGCGCATCCACATAAAACGCATCGTCATGCTCCCCGTGCCCGCAGAGCCGCAGCAATCTTCCCACCACCAATTGCGGTCCGGCTCCTTCCCGCGCCCGCTGCACCGCCCGACCCACCATCTCCAGGCACGCGTCGGGATCCGTCCCATCCAAACCGTGACCCTCCACCCCGTAGCCGCGGGCCCGTTCGAGCAGGTCGGTGCAGGCAAACTGCCGGGAGTTGGGTGTGGAATAGGCGTAAGCGTTGTCCGCCACCATCACCACGAGCGGTAACTTTTCCACCGCCGCCAGGTTCAGCCCTTCGTGAAACGATCCGGTGGAGGTGGCCCCGTCCCCGGCGCAGGCCAGCCCCACCCGCTGTTTTTCCCCGCGCATGCGTTTGGCCAAAAGCGCCCCGGCGGCGGCCGAGATCATCGCCCCGAGATGACTGATCATGGGAAGAATGCCCAGCTCAAGATCCCCGCGATGGATGTTGCCGTCACGTCCGCGCATCGGTCCGAGCCGCGATCCCAAATACGTCCGCACGGCGTCGACCAGCGGTTCGCCGAAAGCCAGCCGCCCCGCCATGTCACGGATCAGCGGAGCGTAGACATCCCCTTTCCGCAAATTCAGACCACCCGCCGCGCTGAAAGCCTCCTGCCCCCGACCTAAATAGACACCGCCGACGATCCGCCCGGCGCGGTAGAGACTGCCTAGCTTATCTTCCACCAGCCGGGCACGAAGCATGCTCCGTCCCAGCTTTTCCGTGGGATCCTGCCTCTTGGGGGCGGTCGGACGCGCCAGCGTCCCAGCCGTTCGGGTGGCCATTGTTTGATTTTACCCCCTGCCCCTTCCCCGCCAAGCCCGCCATCTCGGACGATTAAGCGACCCGGGATTCCTTGTCCTGCATCTTAAAACTTAAACTCCCCAATCCCCGTACATCTTTTCCAGGGCCTTTCTCACCGCTGCCTCAGTTCTTGGCTCGGCACTTACCCCTTGCAGAACTGGAAGTTTATCAAGCAGCCCCACCAAACGATGGGCCAGCGACTCCATCATTTTCTTCTGAAAACGGCCGCGGGATCCGGCCCCACCGCCCAGCAGCGCACGCACCTTGCTTGCCGGGACGCTCCACGTCTTCACCGGCGTTTCGGCCACCACGGTGGCCGAGCGCCGGTGGCCGGTCAGAATGGAAAGTTCACCGATCAGTTGCCCCGCCCCCGGCCGGGCCAGGACCAGCGGTTCCCTCCCCCCGATCCTTTTTTCCACACGCGCCCGACCGGAAAGGAGAATGAGCAGCTCATGGGCCTTGTCCCCCTCTGCCACCATGGTTTCACCTTTCGAAAAGAGCCTCGTCTTGCCCGAAGGGAAGATGCTTTTCCATTTGCCCGCTCCGGAAGCCATCCCAACACTCTACCCCCAGTTGACCCTGTCCTTCCAGCCCTCTCCATGACCGCCCCCTCCATCACCGGCACCCGCGAAAAAAACCTGCTCCTTGCCCTGGGATTTTGTGGGCTGGACGTGCTGCTGATGACCGGTGCCGCCTGGTACTCGGACTCCCTGGCCATCCTCAGCGACCTGCTCAAAGAGAGCACCGACTTCCTCGCTGTCCTCGCCTCCTTTCTGACCATTCTGGCCATGCGCCGTGGCCCCGGCCATCGCTTTGGCTATGGTATCGGCAAGCTGGAGAACCTGGTCAGCCTCTTCATCGGCCTCGTCATGGTGGGTTGCTCCCTCTTTCTCCTCACCCAGGTGATCAACCATTTTCACCATCCGGTTCCCACCCGCGGCACGTTGCCGGGCATCGTGATCTTCGCAGCATATGCCCTCATCGGTTTCGGTATTTGGGCGCGCAACCGCTGGATTCTTCGCCACCAGCACTCCCCGATCATCGAATCCCAGGCTCGACTCTGGTTTTCCAAGGCGTGCTTTGACGCCTTCATGGCGACGGCCCTGATTCTGGAACTTCTGTTCCGCGGCCAACCCTGGAGTTTCTACCTTGATCCCCTCGCTTCCCTGCTCGGGGTGGCTTTCATGCTGCATGCCGCCTACGCCATCAGTTCTTCCTCCGTGGACGACCTGATGGACGCCGCCCTGGGCGAAACCACCCAACTTCAGATCCTGAATCAGCTGGTCCGGCATATCGACGACTACGAACGACTCCACAAGGTCCGCAGTCGCCGCTCCGGCTCGCATATTTTCATCGAGGTCTTTTTGGAGCTCGACCCCAACCTGCGCATGGTCGAGGCCCAAACCCGGATCAACCGGCTCCGCCATGCCATCGCCGAAACCATTCCCGGCGCCGAAGTTTCCATTCTCCTCCATGCACCTTAATCCGGCCAGATCAGCCGTAATCAAAAAATTATTTAATCTTAATCCCAATCTTAACCCCGATTGGGCCCGTTTACTTTTTCTTCTTCGCTGAAACTTTTCCCCGTTTCCGCGTCAACCATCCCGACTTGAAATAGTCCTCCAGACCCTCCTCCAGGCTGTATTTCGGCTCAATCTTCAGGTCCCGCTTGGTCGCCGACATGTCCGCTTCGGTATGCGGTTGGTAGAAAGGATACGGACAGTCAAAATACGCCGGCTTGAACTTCGTCTTCAGCACCTTGTTCAACCCGTCGATCATCTCGTTGAAGCTGCGAGGCTGTCCCGATCCCGCGTTCCATACTCCGCTCTTGCCTGACTTCATGGCCGCGATCGTCATCGCCACAATGTCCTTCACGTAAACGAAATCCCGTTTCTGTTCGCCATGCTTGAAAATACGGGGTCGTTTTCCCGACAACATCTGCCCCGCCAGATGCCAGGCCATGCTGGCCGGAACTCCCTTGTGTCCCTCCCGTGGTCCGTAGACGTTGAAGTAACGTAATCCGGCGATCTGCCAGGCCGATTCCTCCTCCTTCACCGCCCGGGCAAGATTCTCGAGCTGGACTTTGGAAAATGCATAAGCGTTCGCCGGCGCCAGCGGGTCCCCGATCCGGTTGACGCCTGCCCGGATTCCGTAAGTTGCCGCGCTGGAGGCGTAGACGATCGGGGTCTTTTCCGGCCGCAGGTAATCGAGCAGACGGCGGAATCCTTCCACGTTGTCATGCGTCTGGATTTTCTGATCCTGCAGGGTGGTGTCGGTGATGGAGGCCAGATGAAACATCGCATCGGGGCGGCGGCCGCGAAACTCCGCCTCCCAATCCATCCGGGAAACGTCCCCCGCCACAAAATCGCCCCGATAACCTTCCAGGTTGGGGAAGGATCCGCTCCGGAAATCATCGATCACCGTCAAAGCGGCTACCGGAAACTCCTCCTGCAGGCGGAGAACCAGGTTTGAACCGATAAATCCGGCCCCTCCGGTAACCCAAATCGACTTCATCTTTTTAAGCTTATATAGATAAAAAGTTATTCCCAAATAAAAAAAACACCCCTAGATAATCTCACTACCTCAAAGAGTGACCAACAGATGACCATGCCTAACAGAGACTTGAGCTTTTCCAATGGACTCAAAAAATTCCCCTGGAGAGCCTTTGTTTTTGCGATTTCTTGGTCGTTCTTCACAACTTGTTGGTCGCAGCAAAAGGCCACGGAACCCGGTGCTCCCATGTTCGGGGAGGATGTTGTCACCCTGTCGGCAGAAACCGCCGGCCTTTTCTCCATCGGAAATTCCAATGACTACCGATACCTGCCCCAACTGATCACGGTGGGATGGCAGTTGGACGAAATCGGCAACGATGGCTGGACCCGGGGTAACACCGAGTTCCTCTTCAGCGGCATGTATGCACCCGTCATCCACGGCCCAAATCCTTGGTTTACCGGCGGCCTTTTCGGCCCACGTTATAACTTCATCCAGGAGGGTTGGCCGGTCATCCCTTATCTGGAGTCACGCGTGGGTTTCATGTTCACGAACGCCACGGGGGCGACCGATTCCCAAGGGCAGGACTTCTGTTTCAGCTTCACCATCGGCGCCGGCGTGCGTATCCCCGTAACGGAACAGTTGTCGGTCAACCTCGGTGCCCTTTACCAACATATTTCCAACGGAGGCCTTTCCGAACCGGAACACGAAAACGTGGGCCTCGACTCGCTCGGTCCCACCCTTTCGGTTAACTGGGCTTTTTAAGGCCTTTTTCAAGTCCAGTTTTCCGCATTTCTTAATCCTCATCCCTAATCGTCATCTATCGATTTTCCCCAACTTATTCACATATCACAGGGGTCCTTAAAACTCGCTGATGGCTAGGGATATGCCAGCGGTTTACTGTCCCGGTTTATGGCCTTTTCCCTAACTTGTTCACTTATCACGTAGACCCGCTTTTTTATGCTCGAAACGCGCGATCTTCATAAAACTTACCAGTCCGGCGATGCCCGGGTGGAGGCTCTTCGTGGCATCAGCCTAAAAGTCCTGCCGGGCGAGATCGTGGCCATCACCGGACCCAGCGGTTGCGGGAAAAGCACCCTCCTTCACATCCTCGGCGCCCTCGACATACCCACCTCCGGCCAAGTCTACCTCGAAGGCCACCCCCTCCACTCCTTAGACGACGACAAGCTCACCTCCCTCCGGCAACTGAAGATCGGCTTCGTGTTCCAGTTTTTCCATCTCCTCCCCACCCTCACCGTTGAGGAAAACGTCCTTCTCCCCCTCCTCCTCTCTGGCCGGGCCGATGCGCTCGGCAAATCCCGAGCCCGGGACCTCCTCGAGACCGTCGGTCTGGCCGACCGCACCCATCACCGCCCCCACCAGCTTTCCGGCGGCCAACTCCAACGTGCCGCTCTCGCCCGCGCCCTCGTGCACCGCCCCTCCGTTCTCCTCGCCGACGAACCCACCGGAAATCTCGACTCCGCCTCCAGCGCCAAGGTCGTTGACCTGCTCACGGTTCTCGCCCGCCGGGAAAAAACCACCGTGATCCTCGTCACCCACAGCGAGGAGGTGGCCAAGGCTTCCGATCGCCAAATCCGCCTCGTCGACGGTCGCATCCATTCCTAAGCCTCTCTTGAACTGGTCCCCCTCGCTCCGCGTCTTCCTTGCCCACGGCGGTCGCGACTTCCTCGCCCATAAAACCCTTACCCTCCTCAATATCGCCGCCCTCGCCATCGGGGTCGGCGCCATCGTCGCCATCCAGACGGTCAACAAAACCGCCCTTCGTTCCTTCCGCGCCTCGCTCGACCTCGTGGCCGGCCGGCCCGACTTCACCGTGGAGGGCCAAGGCTTCCGCATCCCCGAATCCTTGCTGCCCATCGTCCGGGCCGATCCCGCCGTCCGCGAAGCCACACCCGTGCTTCAGGTCGTCGCTTCCCTGCCCGCCCACCCGGGCGAATTCCTCCACCTTGTCGGTGTCGATCCCTTCTCCAATGGTGATCTCGTCACCTACCGGCTCGAGGACGCGTTGAAAAATCCGGCCGATGCCATCTCCTTCGTCTCGGAGCCCGACACCATCGCCGTCACCCGCCCACTCGCCGACCGCCTCGGCCTGAAGATCGGTGACACCCTCCGCGCCGTCCAC
>RFWS01000151.1 GCA_009921985.1 bacterium
GGCTTCGTGATGGCGCTGGAGTTCACCGGTCCGAGGGAAAAGATCGAGGAGGTGGTGAAGTGGTTTGGAAAGCAGGGCGTGCAGGTGGAGCCGGTGGAAGTGGGTACGATCGAGGGCTAAAAACAGCTCCTTTGTCTTAAAATCATAAAAAATGAAGATGAGAAATCCAGGCTATGTGTGCGGATCGGAATTCGGTCAAAGCAGCCTCCTTTGACCTCAGGCAGGGAATGATGATTGCATTCAATTGGGTGGATTGGCGCTAACGACAAGTCGAGCAGGAGGAGGAATTGGTTTGACCTGAAAGCCGTTTCCGAAGTTTTTCGCCTGAATTTCTTCCATCGTAAGTCCTGTTCCAGACATCGTAGACCTCGATCAGCCAATCCTGTTCCTTCGTATTCCAGTTGGAGGTGCGTTCTTTGAGCCCTTCCAAGGTGGTGAAGAATTCGGGTTCACGTTCCGCCGCCCTTTGGTACCAAGCCAAGGCTTGGTTTTTGTTTCCCGACTTCCAGCAAGCCATGGCCATGGCGCTGGGGACCCAGCGGGGTTCCGGCTCACCTACCTTGGGTGTCCAGGCTTTGGTCCAGGCTTCCTCCGCCTCCTGAAAGCGCCCGAGATTGAGCAGAGCCCAACCCATGCTCCAGTACACGGATGGTTTGTTCGTGCTCAGGGATAGGGATTTTTGAAAATCCTCCCGGCAACCGGCTTCGTTCCCC
Organism: bacterium; assembly: GCA_009921985.1. Lineage (GTDB taxonomy): Bacteria > Verrucomicrobiota > Verrucomicrobiia > Methylacidiphilales > Verrucolacustridaceae > Verrucolacustris. The sequence goes on from RFWS01000151.1 coordinate 714, forward strand.
CAGGTGGCCTGAAGATAGGCCCGCTCCAGCCAAGGCTCAGGATTCGAAGGTGAGGCTTGGATTTGTTTTTCAAGCTCCGCAAGAAAAGGAGTGGAAAGTTTTTCTGTTTTTCCAAGGTAGCTGGCGTAAATCTGGACGGGCATTGGCCTCCTTCTCTTTCTTCCGGGATTCTTCGGATTTTTCAAAACGTCGCTCCAAATCCTTGTAATGAAAATAGCCGGCAAACAACAGGGAGATGCCGGTCGCAGGAATCACGATTTTGCGGAATATCTGAGCCAACCAAGCCAGGCCGGCTGCACTTTGAGGGAGAAGGGAGATGGCGACCAGGGCGAAAGACAAATTCCAAAGAAAATACCCGGGACGAAGCCCCGAAATGTGTTTGTCTTGGGGGCCCAAGCCCAAAGGGGAGAGCAACCAGAACAAGTTCAGGCAAAAACAAAAAATGAAACCAGGCAACAAAAAGGATCTCCAGGATTCCGTTTTTTTCCGCAAAAGCCCTGCAAAGAGCAGCAGCATCCACCCATTCGTCAGGGCGCTGGGGACAGAGAGTAAGGAGGGAACCACATCCATATTTGCGAGAAAGGCGTATCCGTCTTCTGAAGGCTCGCCGTTACTCCAGCTCGTAACGGCATTTAAGCCCGGCCAAACCGGACCGAGGCCCACGCGAAAAGCCTCCCAACCGTAAACCAACGAAAACCAAGCTCCCTTTTGTGCATGATGGACTTTGGTGAACCACGAAAGGAGATAGGTCCCCAAGGACAAACCAATAAGATAATTCCTCACTTCCAAAAGCCTACGGGAAGTAGGTCGGCGTGGGCAAACCGCTTAGCCCGGGACTTCGGACTGGAGCGGAGCGTCGCCGAGCTGCATCGGCTCCAGGATGATGTCTTTCACGGTGGCACCGGCGGGAATCATGGGCAGCACGTGTTCGGTGTACGGCACCATGACGTCGAGCACGTAGGCGGTCTTGGCCGCCAGGAGCCTTTCCAAGGCCGGACGGATCTGTTCCGGCTTGGTGATGCGCTCGGCCGGCACGCCGAAGCCCTGGCAGATCGGAAGATAGTCCGGGAAAATCTTTTCCGTGTTGTTCGGGTCGCCCAGGAAAGTGTGACCGCGGTTGCTGGAGAAGAAGCGGTCCTCCCACTGCACCACCATGCCGAGATACTGGTTGTTGATGACAATCGCCTTCGCGGGGATGTTTTCCGCCATGGCGGTGGCCAGCTCCTGCACGTTCATCAGGAAGGAGCCGTCGCCGTCGATATCGATGACCTCACGGTCCGGGCAGGCGACCTTGGCGCCCACCGCGGCGGGGTAACCGAAGCCCATTGCGCCGAGGCCGGCGGAGGTGAGGAAGCTGCGCGCTTGGTGAAAGTCGTAGAACTGGCCGGCCCACATCTGGTGCTGGCCCACTCCGGTCGTGAGGATGGCTTCTCCCTTTGTCAGGCGGCAGAGCTCCTCAATGACCTGCTGCGGCATGATCCGGCCCGGCACAGGCGAGTAGGTGAACGGATATTTCTTCCGCCAGCCGTCGATTTTTTCCCGCCATTTGGTGAACCGCTTCGGCAGCGAGGCGGCGGAGCGTCGGGCGAGCAGCTGGTTGAGCTGGCGGAGGGCGGTGCGGACATCGGCAAGGATCGGCAACTGGACAGTTTTGTTTTTATTCAGTTCCGAGTTGTCGATGTCGATGTGAACGATGGTGGCCTTCTTGGCGAATTCCGAAACCTTGCCGGTCACGCGGTCGTCAAAACGAACGCCAAAGGCGAGCAGAAGGTCGCACTCGTCCACCGCGTAGTTGGCGTAGACCGTGCCGTGCATGCCCAGCCACTT
>RFWS01000152.1 GCA_009921985.1 bacterium
TCGGTGATTCCCTACGAGAAGGTTCTGAGGGGTTTTGAGCGGGTTTCCCTCCAACCCGGAGAAAAGAAGACCGTGCGGTTCCGACTTGGCAAGGGAGAGTTGGAGCTCATTGACGCCAAGAACCAAAGAACGGTGGAGCCCGGCGAGTTCGTGGTGGAGGCAGGTTCCTCTTCGACGGATATCCGGCAAACCGGCAGATTATTGGTAAACGCTCCATGAACAAAATCCTGTTCGGCTCTCTGCCTCTCCTGGCTCTGGGACTGGCCACCGCTTGGCCCCAGGAGGAAGACGAGGAGAAGGAAACCGCTTCCGCCCCGGTTCCGGTGGTCATGAATGCCCCGGCGGTTGAACCTGCCAAACCCAAGAAGGCCAAAACCCCGAAGCCGCCGCTGGAGATTCCGTCCGACATCCCGCATGAGGAGGACGTGGCCTACCTTGAGGGGGACCGCAAGGAAAAGGCCGATCTCTACTTCCCGCTGAATCTGCCGGAGGGCCAGCGGGCCCCGGCTCTGATCGTGGTTCACGGGGGGGGATTTAACGACGGGGACAAAAGAAAGTACCGGGAACTCAACTTCTGCAGGCTACCTCGCCATGAGCATCAACTACAAGCTGCGGAAATCCCAGGGGCAGGTGACCTGGCCGCAGAACATTCAGGACGCCAAGGAAGCCGTTCGTTGGCTCAAGCTCCATGCCGACCGGCTGAAAATCGATCCGGATCGGATCGGTGCCATGGGGGGATCGGCCGGGGGCAACGTGGCCGCCATGCTTACCCTGACTCGCCCGGAGGACGGCTTTGATGACGCCGGATCCCGCACGAACATCTCCCCCAGGATCGTGTGCGGCATCGATTTTTACGGGGCAGTGGACCTGATGACCTACCACGACATGAAAATGTTCGCCAAAACCCGCGAGGAGGCGCCCGAACTTTACCGCAAAGGCTCCCCTACCAGTTATGTCCGCCCTGGTGCCCCGGCCCTGCTGATGATTCACGGCACCGGTGACGTGACGGTAAAGGCCGACCAGAGTCAGTTGCTTCGAGCCAAACTTGAGGCGACCGGCAACCCGTGCCCCGAGTACACCATTCAAAACCAACAGGATGCGGACACACTTCGACCCAAGTTGGTGGAAAATCGGAACGCCCTGGTTTTGATTCCCAATGCGCCCCACACTTTCGATCTTGCGGTGAGCATGAAAAAGGACGGTCCGGTGATGATGGAGATCACCGATCTGGTTTTTGCCTGGCTCGACCGGCACCTGAAACCCGTGGCGGGAGAAAAGAAACCCTGAAATTCTTCCGTGGCCGGAGACTATTGTTGGCCGGCGGCGTGGCGCTGGTTTTGCTCGGGGTCAGAAGCAGGGGCGAGGAGCCCTTTACCGCCGCCACCAGCAAGTTCCGGGAAGAGGTGGAAAAATTTGCGGAACGTCCGGTGCCCGCACCCGGCGGAGTCCTGCTCGTGGGTAGCAGCATTTTCAAGCGTTGGACCAACGCCGTCTCCGATCTGGCCCCGCTGCCCGTGACGAACCGGGCTTTCGGCGGATCCCAGACCTCCCATCAGCTGATGTTTTTCGACCAGGTGGTTCCGCCCGCCCGGCCGGATCTGGTCGTGTGGTACTGCGGCAGCAACGATGTGAAGGGAGGCAAAGATGCCGCCGGCGTCGTGGCTCGCACTCAGGAATGGATTGGGAAGGTTCATGCCGCTCTGCCGGGAACCGGGGTCCTGCTCGTCTCCGTGATGGACTCGCCCCAAAAGAGGCGGGACGGGCAATCCGCGGCGGTGAGGGAGGTGAACCGGGGCTTGGCTAGGCTGGCCGAAAAGAAAGAAAGGGTCTTTTATGTGGAGGTGAACCCGGCCCTGGAAAAAGCCAACGGATCCGCCCGCGCGGACTTTTACGTCGAAGACGGACTGCACTTGAATCCGGATGGATACCGGGCCTTGACCCGCGTCCTGCGTCCGGCCATCCAACAACACTGGAAACCGAAAGGATAAACCCATGAACCTGCTCGCCCGCCTGATCGGACACCGTTGGGCCGTCTGCGCCCTGCTCTTCTTCGCCACCACCATCAACTATATCGACCGGCAGATTCTCTCCCTCCTCAAACCTATCCTCGACGACCAACTCCATTGGACCAATGCCGAGTTCGGGATGGTCAACTCCGCCTTTCAGGGAGCCTACGGAATCAGTCTGCTGATCTTCGGATGGCTCATCGACAAGTACGGGACAAAAATCGGTTACGCCCTCTCGATCGCCGCTTGGAGTCTGGCCGCCATGGGCCATGCGCTGGTCTCCACCGTGAGCGGGTTTCTCGCCGCCCGGATCGCTCTCGGACTGGGGGAGGGCGGCAATTTTCCTGCGGCCATCAAGGCCACGGCCCTCTGGTTTCCCAAAAAGGAGCGGGCTTTGGCCACCAGTCTTTTCAACTCCGGTGCCAACGTAGGTGCGATCCTGGCCCCGGCCATCGTTCCCTGGCTGGCGCTGAATTTCGGCTGGCACTCGGCATTTCTGGCGGCGGGCGCGGTC
>RFWS01000153.1 GCA_009921985.1 bacterium
CGCGCGCTCGCGAATTACCGAAAAGGAAACCTGCTCATTCTCCTCGCCACCGCCGTGGTGATTTTTGTCAGCGCTAAATCTCTCCGCGCGCAGACTAATGCTTATTGGGATGTGAATGGAACGACGAGCGGACAGGGGGGCACAGGGACGTGGAGCACAACTGGGGTCTACTGGACAACGAATAGTGCCAACGCCACAGCAAACAGTGGCGGACCCACGGGTGGCGGGCTTTTCGCGGTCACCAACGCTAATCCCGGAGCTACCCTGACAAATTCCGGAAATTACATCTTTAATTTTGGAGGCACCGCTGGAACTGTCACCCAAGGTGGGGCCTTTCAAGCCGTTGGCGTGAACTTTTTGACCAGCGGTTATGTTTGGAACATAGACGGAACCGGTGCCAATAATCGAACCATCACCACAACCAACGGGGTCAGCCTAGGGGCCAACTCGGTGACACTTGCCAACGGAGCCCGGGGCTTGAATTCCTTCACCTTCACAGGACCTACGGCTGCAGCCGCAGTAGGTATCACGGGTAACAATGGCTCTACGCTCACATTAAGGAATCTGGTGGCGGATTCTGCCACCAACTCCTTCGGGGTATTCTTAAGCGGCGGAACCATCTCAGGCAATATTTCCATCAATGTTGACATTGGTGCAGGCAGTAAAATTAGCTTTGGCTCCCAGAGTACGACTGGCATGACGAATTTTGCCGCTATTACCCTGAATACCAATGCCAGCGGTGTAGCCTTAAATATCACCAACAGCGCTTCGGGAATTGTATCCATGAATGGGGTCATCAGCGGATCAAGAGGGTTGGTGCTAGATAACACAGGCTCCGGAAAAATTCAGCTCGCGGCAGCGAATACCTATTCGGGCGGGACCACTTTGAATAACTCTGGCACAGGAATGATTACCATCAGTAATGCCGCGGCTTTCGGAACGGGCACGATCACCTCCGCTGGGGCCGTCACAAATTATGTCAGGGCAGAAGTGTCTAATTTGGATATCGCTAACAACTGGCAAATCGACAACGGCAGCACTTTAAGGCTGAACGCCAATAATAGCGGATGGAATGTTACGGCTTCCGGCGTGATTGCCGGTGCTGGCTCAATGTATTTTAGCAACTCCGGCGTCAACTATAGGCTGACTGGAACTAATAATTCATTTGGTGGGGGAGTGGTTGTCGGAAACGGCACTCTTTATTTCAGTTCCTTGGGAATGGCAGGATCGAATAGTTCTCTTGGCACCAATGGTGTCTTGCAAACTGGCGCCTCAACCACTGCCGCGGGTTTTCGCTGGATTGGTTCTTCTAGCGAAACCTCCGATAAAAGCATCAGTCTAAATAGCACTACGGGAGCGTTAAACCTGACAGCCGACAGTGCTACGGCGGAAGCCTCCCTGACAATCAATGGGGCTATCAACAGCACAGCTGCGGGCAATAAAACCATCAACCTGACTGCCAACAATAGCAACACTTTGAGTTTGGGCGGAATCATTAACGAATTCTCCGGGTCCGCAAATGCCATCGTTGTAGCAAGCTCCAGCGTGGGAACGGTGGTGCTCGGCAACGCTGCCAACAGTTTTAGCGGCGGTCTAACGATCAATGGAGGTGCGACCAGCACCAATATTGTTCAAGTAGCGCAGATCGGAAATGTTGGAGCCAACAGCGCCTTGGGGAAAAATTCTACCATCAATATTGGCGGTTCGAGCGCAACCGGAATTAATGTCCTCAAGTATACCGGTAACGGGGAAACTTCCGACAAGACGATCAACCTTGCGGGTACATCCGGTGGTGCGACGTTGGACCAATCCGGCGCTGGAAACCTGAAGTTCACCACCGCGATGACGGGCACGGGTGTGGGCGCGAAGGCTCTTTCGCTCCAGGGTTCCACGGCTGGAACCGGGGAACTTGCTTTTGGCATCTCTGACTTTGGCGCAAATGCAATCTCCTTGGTGAAAAATGGGAGTGGGACCTGGACGCTGTCCGGGGCCAACAACAGCTACAGCGGAACCACCACCGTCAACGGCGGAACTTTGGCGATCACCGGGGTGAATTCAGGCTCCGGAACTGTCACGGTGTCGGGCAGTTCTAGTGTTCTTCGGCTGTCCAGCACCAACGCCCTACTCAACGGTGTTTTGGTGGGCGCATCTAGCAGTACGAACACGGGTGCGGTGGAACTGGCATCTGCCGGAAACTACTCGATCGCTTCCTATGGCACTAGCGGCACCGGCGGAGGATACCTCAACTTCACCAACAGCAGTGGGGGGGTATCAACCTTGACCTTCACCGGAGCCACCAACGTCGTCACCACGGGTGGGAACGGGGGAAGGGCGATCGGAAACCTCAGCACCAACCTGACTCTGATTTTTAATGGGGCGGTAGACATTGGATCGACGTTTAATAGCGGTGTGACCTTTAACGCAGTAGGTGACATTACCATCAACGGGGCAGTGATTAACAACAGCTCGGGAGTGCGAAGTTTGAGCAAAGACGGGGC
>RFWS01000154.1 GCA_009921985.1 bacterium
GTGGCCGCAGTGAATCCAGATGCGGAGGGCGATCAAAAGGAGAGAATGCGGAAAGGTCTGGCGGCTTTGGCAGATCTTAAGGCGGCGGGGATGGAGCCTACCGTCGCCGTTCAGAAGGCGAGGGATTTAGCCCAAGTGGGGGATAAGGCCGAGCGCCCTTCAAAAATGATGCTGGAGCTATGGAATAAGAACATCGATCGAATGGCCGATGCGGCCACCTTGGACGCCTTGCGGGCGGGGAAGATGCCGGAGCCGCCGTTGAATCGGCCTTGAGATCGGACTTATTTCCCGTGCGGCTCTGCCTGCCAGCCGGGTTTGACTGGGTTCGCCATGGTGACCTTGCGGGGCGCCGTGGGGGTCAGGGCACTCGAACGGTTGCTGTCATTGTCTTGGTCCGCATCGCGGTCTTGGGCATGCAAGCAGGGCAGGGCAAGGCCGGCCAAGGTTAGGGATAGGAGGATTTTCTTCATGCAGTGCATTATCAAATGCCTCTGTGGTTTTGCGAGAGGAATTCTTTGGCTGGGTTACGTGTACGCTTTTTCGGTTCCTTGCATGGGGCAGGTTCCAGCCGTGACTTATAGCAAGGAACTGGAGTCCAGGGCCTTGGCGGGGGACGCGGAGGCCCAATTTCAACTGGGGAACTGCTATTTTTTTGGGTTGGGGGTCGCCAAAAAACAGATCGACGGGGTGGCTTGGTACCGGAAGGCGGCGGAGGCGGGCCATGCGGAGGCGCAGTTCAATCTGGGGGGCTGTCTTTATCAGGGGTACGGGATTGAGCCGAATCTGTTCGAGGCACTCCGCTGGTGGCGGAAGTCAGCCGGCCAAAATTTTTCGGCGGCCCAGATCAGCGTGGGGGACTGCTTTCTTTACGGCCGGGGTACGGAAAAAAATGAGGCGGAGGCGGTGCGCTGGTACCAGAAGGCCGCGGAGCAGGAGTACCCTGCGGCACTCCACAGGCTCGGCAACTGCTATCTCCAGGGAACGGGTGTGGACCGGAACATCGTGGAGGCCATGCGGTATTACCGGAAGGCGGCGGATTTGAAGTATCAACCCTCGATCGAGGTCCTCCACAAGCTTGAGGATGGCTCCGGCGCCTGACGACGGCGGATGTTTGTTTACGAAACTGGCGGGGGATTATGGGGAGTGGTGGGATTCCACGGCTGGAGTGGAGACCACCGCACGTTTGCGCCACTTTGGGAGAAGATGCCGGAGGGGTGGTCCTTTTTTAGTTTTGACCTGCCCGGGTGTGGGGCCTCTGAAAAACCGTCCAAATGGAATTTTCGGGCCTTGGCCAGGGAGGTGGCAACCGAGGTGATCCAGTTGGGGATGAGAGACTTGGTGCTGGTGGGGAGTTGCAGCGGGGCGATTTTGACGGCCTTTGTGGCCCGGGAGTTGCGGGAGATGGGGCGACCGGACGTGGCGGCAAGGTTGGTGATGATTGATCCTTTCGCGTACTGCCCATGGTATTTCCGGCTATTTCTGCTGCCGTTGCTGGGATACTTGATTTACGCCACGGCGTTTGCCAATCCGATCGGGCGGGGGATCACCAATTTCTTTTTGCAGGACAAAAGGGCGGGGGACACAAATCTGACCGAGTCGTTTGCAGGGGTGGACCACCGGGTGACCTGGAAATATCTGAAGATGCTTTTTGAGTGTGGCCGGCCGGCGCAGTTCCGGGGGATGGGTTTGCCAGTTGATATCCTCTTTGGGGAGAAAACCTTTTCGGCGGTACGGCAATCCGTGCAGGAATGGAAGGCGGCACTATCCCAGGCGAAGATCAAGGAACTAGCCGGGGTAGGTCATCTTCCAATTGCTGAAAACACAGACGCGGTGGCGAACATAATATTTCGACCAGAGGAGAATATGCGGTGAGATGGATTGAGAAGAAAAAGAGGGCGGCATGGCGTGGTGAATGGACCAAGGTCGTGATTCTCGGATGGCTTGGGGTCGGATGGATGGCATCGGCAGAAAACGATCCGGCGGGGATCGTGTACTGGGTTCAGCCACGGGATGTTGCTTCCAAGGACATCACCGAGGCGCAGGAGGAGCGAAAAAAAGCGGCTCGTTCGGACCTGGATCTGGAGACCTCGATGAGGGAGAAGGGCTACTTTTGGGTGAATGGAGGCTGGGTAAAAAAAGGGCAGTCGGTCGCGCCGGCACGGAATGCGGGAGAACTTAAGGATTCGGATGGGGATGGTTTTGATGACTTCACGGAAATCAAGTTCCACACCGACCCCTTCAAGCCGGAGTCCACCCCTGCGGCCTACTTTGATGCCAAGGGTAGCAACCGCGTGGTTTTTTACGGGACGAATCCAGCGGCCCATCGAAAATAGGAAAATTGTGGAGCGAAGTTTACAACAAGGATAAGGACAAGGATTAGGATTAAGAAAAAAGCTCGAGCCAGGATTCGGAAGCCATCACGCCCGGGTGGATTCGAACCACCGACCCGCGGATTAGAAATCCGCTGCTCTAGTCCCCTGAGCTACGGGC
>RFWS01000155.1 GCA_009921985.1 bacterium
GAATTACAAGTGGTACGCGAGGATCAAGATCATGAAGCTGCTGGTGAAGCGGCTGGAGCAGGAGTTCGGTAAGCTGTGACCAAGCCGGGGCCCCAGGCGGAGCGGGAGTTCATCGTCTATTTTTTCGACACCGATGCCGGAGGAGTGGTTCATAACCTGGCCTATTTGCGATGGATTGAGGCCGTGCGGACGGATCTGGCCGAAAAACTGGGTTGGGGCATCGGAGAAATGATTGCGGGTGAGCATGGGTGTCCGGTTCTGACCAAGACCGAGGCGGAGTATCTGCGTCCGGCCAAGTTAGGGGATCGGGTGAAGGTGGTCAGTCGCTTGGGCGAGGTTGGGAAAGTCCGTTTTGTGGTGGAATCCGAGGTGCTGGGGAAAGGCGGTGAGATCTTCTGCCGAGCCCGTCAGGAACTGGCTTCCGTGGTTCTCGCCACCGGCAAGCCCCGGCCCCTGCGCGAAGATTGGCGTAAATTCGAATCCACAAAGTAATCAAAGATAACGTCTTATAAAACTTATTCTCGGAAGTAACTCCGAGATGAATCAGAGAAGGTTGGAGGTTTGGGGGAGATTAAGACCTTGTATTGGATTTTATGGATTAATTAGAGTTTCTTGATGGGGGATATGGGTGAGAGAGAGTTGTTGGCGATCATCTTCACCGATGCCGTGGGTTCGACCACCCAGACTGCCCAGGATGAGGATAAGTCACTTTCCATGCTGATGGCGGACCTGGATTTTATCCGGAACGAGGCGGGGGTGAGGGGTGGCTCGGTTTTAAAAAACACGGGGGATGGTCTGCTAATTTCCTTTAAAAGTGCCGTGGATGCGGTGGAGTGTGCCCTCGCCATCCAAAAAAGTTTCCAAAGCCGGCCCAAAGGCAGCGGATTTCAGCATAAAATCGGGGTGCATATCGGGGATGTCATCAAGAAAGACGGCGATATCTACGGGGCCGGAGTGAACACGGCATCCCGTTTGACTGACCAGTGCCGTCCTGGCGGGATTTGCCTTTCCTCGACGCTATTCGAGCTCACGAAGCAAAAATCCGAAATCGGCCAACTTAAACTCAAAGATTTTCTTCTTCAGAATACCGAGCCTCCCATCTTGGCGTACCAAAGTTTTGAGGGAGATTTTGGTAGAAAAGAAAAAACCGTCAAAAAGGACGGAGAAAAACCGATCACTTACAAGAAATCCCAGCTCATTTATGCGGGGTTATCAGCTCTTTTGATAGCCGGCGTTTTTGCCTTCGTTTTGAAAAAAAGAGACCTTCCGACTAATCCAATCAACAATGGCAAACTCTACGGTTTTGAATACAAATCCGGCGCCGCCGATGGCCTAAAATCCACCCCCAACGGTGCTCCAATTTTATGGACACTGGAAAATAAGACAGATGTGAGCCTCGAACTTCGGTGGTATGACTTGGCGGGGCGGCCTAAAGTATCCGATAATTTAAACACAGAGCTCTCACGTCTCGGGCCAGGAGGGGAATTCCACGGTAAAACTTGCCAAGGTCATGCCTTCGGCCTCTTTGATGCTGAAAAACAAACCATGTTAGGATCCGTTCGTTTTCTTTCCGGGGACCGCCTTAGTTTGGTCGCAGAAAAATACGGCGAGAAGATTGTTCTCGAACCTAAATACTTACGGCTAGCAAACGAAGGGGATGCGTTGGCGCAGGCCCAACTCAGCGAATCATATTGGGAGTCAGGTAGGTTACCTCGAAACAACAATGAGGCCTTACGTTGGGCTAAAATGTCTCTGGAGCAGGGGCATGCAGACGGAATGTGCATGATGGCTGCATTGCTCGATTCGGGTTCTGGAATTAAACAAAATGCAAACCACGCTCTCGAGCTTTGGCAAAAAGCAGCGGCCTTGGGACATCCCTGGGCCTTTGCCCGCCTTGGAGATCGCTACTTAAACGGATACGGGGGCTTGGAGAAAAACTACGAAGAAGCGGTGCGATGGCTGACGCAGGCCGCCGACAGAGGGAATCATTGGGCCATGCTTAATCTCGGAAAATGTTACGAAAACGGTTGGGGCGTCAATAAATCCGCAGAGAATCCTGACAGCAAAGATGCCAAGGATCGACTTGAAGAACTCCAAAGACGCGTGAGTGACCTGCAAAAAGGACCTGTTGGTCCTTAATGCTTCACCGAAGATTCCCCTCGTTTTAAACTCAAAAAGGCAGGTTTGAAAAATCCTAAAAAATATTCAGGATGATCCACTTATGTCGGGTGAGCCAATTTACTTGGATTGCAATGCGACCACGCCGATGGAGCCGGCCGTGGCGGAGGTCGTGCGCCGTTTTTTTGAGGAGGAGTTCGGGAACGAGGGGAGTCGGACCCATGCGTTCGGTGTCCGGGCCAAGGAGGCGGTGCAAAAGGCCCGGGAACAGATTGCCTCGCTGGTCGAGGCCAAGCCGGAAGAGGTGATTTTC
>RFWS01000156.1 GCA_009921985.1 bacterium
GGCATGCCGCTCTCCAGGGCCTCGAGAAATTCATGATCCACCTTCTGCGTGTGTTCCCCCACCTGATGACGGAATCGCTCGGCCTGCAGGATCGGATCGTTCAGCTCGGAATACCCGGGGGAAATTTCCTGCCGCCCGAAGATCAGCTCATACACATCGACCACCGTCGGGTCTTCTTGATTGAGACGGGCCAAGGGAACAAGTTCCGCCGGCAAATGCGTGATGAAAACCGGGTTTACCGCCTCAGCCTCCACCTTTTTCTCGAAAACCTTCTGGGTGATTTCCAACGGGGAAAGACCCGGCTCCAACTCCACCCCAAGGGCCGCCGCCTTTTTCTCCATCTCCTCACGGGAAAGCTTGAACCAATCGGCCCCCGCCGCCTCCACCACGGCGTCCCGATACTTCTTCCGCGGCCAGGGTGGGGTGAAGTCGATCGCCGTCCCGTCCGACTGGGCAATCTTCATTCCCCCGGTCAGCTCCTTCGCCGCACCGGCAATCATCTCTTCCACCAGCGCCGCCATGCCCTGAAAATCGGAGTAGGCCCAGTAGGCTTCCAGCATGGTGAATTCGGGATTATGCCGGCGGGAAATTCCCTCGTTGCGGAAGTTGCGGTTGATCTCAAAAACCTTTTCCAATCCGCCCACCAGAAGCCGCTTAAGATAAAGCTCCGGTGCAATCCGAAGATATAAGTCCATGCCCATCGCATGGTGCTTGGTCTTGAAAGGCTCGGCCGCCGCCCCGCCCGCCACCGTCTGCATCATCGGGGTCTCCACCTCGATGAAGCCCCGGGAGGACAGAAAGTCCCGCAGGTATCGGACCAACCGGACCCTGAGGTCGAGGGCCTTTCGCGAAGCCTCGTTGGAAATCAGATCCAGATGGCGGTGGCGGTGGCGGGTTTCCGTATCCACCAGACCGTGCCATTTGTCCGGCAACGGCAAGAGGGCCTTGGTCAGGAGCACAAAGCTTTCTACTCGGATGCTTTGTTCTCCCGTCTTGGTCAGGAAGAGCGTCCCCTCAACTCCCACAATGTCCCCCAGATCCAGCAATTCGAAAACCGCCCGTTCCTTTTCCGGGAGAGCCGGCTTTTGGATGTAGATCTGCAACCGCCCCGCGCGGTCCTGGAGGTGGAGAAACTGGCTCTTGCCCATGTCTCGGTGGGAAACGATCCGGCCCGCCATCCGCACTTTTCTCCCCTCTTCCCATCGGGCTCGGATTTCCCCGGAACTTTCCGTGCCGGGAAAAGGGCCCCCGAAGGGATCCACGCCCAACTCGCGAAGCTTTTGCAGCTTTTCGCGGCGCACGGCCAGCAGGGCGGACGGTTCCTCACTCATTAAGATCGAGTTCTACCCGATTCGGTCTCCCCTGGGTAGGGAAGACTCTCTTCTTTTCCTAAACGCAAACGAAAAGGTCTTGGTTGTTCTTACAACTTCTATCCCACTAATTCCGGGTAAGCTCCTTGGGCGACGTGTTGCAACCGTTGGTGAATCTCCTGCCCGGAATCCATGGAAAGCAGCTCCTCCGAAAGCTTCTGGCACTCCCCATAGTGCAGGCTCTGCACCGCTTTTTTCACGCGGGGCACCGCCACGGAGCCCATGCTCATCTCATCCACCCCGAGGCCCACGAGAACCGGAGTCATGACTACATCCGCGGCCATTTCGCCACAGACCCCGACCCAGATGTTGTGGCGGCGCGCCGCCTCGACGACCATCCGGATCAACCCCAACACCGCCGGGTGGGTCGGTTGGTAAAGATTGGCCACCCGCTCGTTCGTGCGGTCTGCCGCCAGGGTGTACTGGGTCAGGTCGTTCGTTCCAATGCTGAAGAACTGCACCAGCGGTGCCAACCGGTCCACGATCAGGGCCGCCGAGGGAACCTCGATCATGGCACCCGCCTCCACCTCCTCTGCCGCCGGCACTCCAGCTGCCCGCAACTCCTCCCGAACCTCCCCCAGGATCGCCAAGGCTGAGGAAAGTTCCTCCCGGGTTGCGATCATCGGGAACATAACCCGCACCTTTCCGCCGGGGTTGGAGCGGCAGATGGCTCGCAACTGCACCTTGAAGACATCGGGCTTTTCCAAGCAGTACCGGATCGCTCTCCATCCGAGGAACGGATTCTGCTCCGGATCCAGCCCGAGGTGGGTCGGGAGTTTGTCACCCCCCAAGTCGAGGGTTCGAATGATGGCCGGATGGGGACGGGAAGACTCCACCACCTGCCGGTAAATATTGGTCTGTTCGTCTTCGCTTGGAAAATGAACCCGGTTCAGAAAAAGAAACTCTGTCCGGTAAAGCCCGATGCCCTCCGCCCCGCTTTCCGCAATCAGCGGCAGGTCCTCGGGCAACTCCACATTGGCGGAGAGAATGATCTTTCTCCCGTCCTTGGTGGCCCCCGGGGTGTCCCGCA
>RFWS01000157.1 GCA_009921985.1 bacterium
CCGGCTCATCCAGCCCTTTTTCCCCTGCCGGACAGAGCCTTTCCGGACACCAATCTCCACGTCCTCGAGAAAGATTTCCGGGTTGGAAATCCGAACACTGAAGCCTCCGGCTTGGGCCGTTGGCTCGCCCAGATCCTCCACTGCAAGCTCCACATAAAAGACCTCTTTTCCATCCCGCTTGAACTCGGCCACGATCCGATCCCCGTGCGAAACACCCTGTTCGACCATCCCGAACAGACGGGCTTCTTCATCATCGTCAATGCCGGCCCTGAGGAACTTTAAAAGCCCGGCGATGAGGCCGAAGGCAGGGGCCACAGGACCAAGCATCAATCCCCAGCCGGTTTTGGTTCCCGGGAGGGCCCCGGACAGAGCCGCGGCCACGTTGGAGGCTTTGTCGAGCTTTCGGCGGGACTCCTCGTCGGACTCCACCACCCCGACGGAGATCCCGATTCCACCCGGATTCCTGCCCAAATAGGCAACTTTCCGGAGGTACTTCTCCTGGATGAGTCCCGAACCACTAAAAGGAATGATGGTCTTTTCCGTGGCGACCGTGAGTTCCAACATCCCTTCCCGATTTGGACCAAAGTCCTTGGAGCGAAAGGCCCTTGGATCGACCCTGATTTCCTTGATAAAGATCGCCAGCAAGTGACCCTCGCCGATGGGCGTTCCCTTCCCTTTGACCAATCTAACCTTCGCCCCGGCGTTAAACAGGATACGATCCGCTGGCATCAAGACATTGAATCCCTAATTCCACGCTTTTCAAGATCTAGTCCAAACCGGGCGAAGGTGCCCGTTGCCCGATTTTATTTTCCATGTGCTCCACCAAAAAACAAGGGGCGGATCTTTCGATCCGCCCCTTGCCAACAAGAAAGGTAAACTACGATCTAATTTTAGACTTTGCGGAGCCTCCGCATCGCCACCAAACCAACCGCACCGATCATCATGAGAGCACCGGTGGAGGGTTCGGGAACCATGGCAACAACACCGGTGGAGCTGTTCACCAGAGAACCAACCAGAACGTCGCTTGAGGTCAGGACAGCATTCTTGAAGTTCATTGACTTCGTGCCGCCGTCGGCAGGAGATGCAAAGTTCTGAGAAGAGGTGGCATGACCCCAAGCGCTTACCACTCCCCATTCTGTGGCTGAACCGAAAGTTGCCGTTTTGGTCGTGTTATCCCATGAGCCAGCATTAAAACCGATGACGTACAATCGGGTATTGGATGGCACTGAGGCAAAGGGGATGTTTTGCACAGTTGCACCGATGTTGGTCAGCGGACTTCCACCCGTACTAAAGGATGGGTCGAAGCCCGTCCCCAAAGTTCCTAGGGTGCGCACATCTCTCCAGCCCATGGACAGAAGGCTTGCCCACGCGTTTCCGGCGCCAGCATCCAGCAAGGAGGTCCAAGTGGAGCTCGTTGGCTGATAGATGGCCCCTGCTGTCCCATCGGTGGAAAAATAACCAAAAGATACTTCTCCAGTGGAAACCAAATTCACACCACCAGAATCAACAAAATAGCCGATTGCGGAGTTTTCCACATGGGCAATGGTGACCACTGCTTGCGTGGTAGCGGGCTGCACTAGACCGAAAACGGCCGCGCAACCGATAAGTTTGAGTGCGTTTTTCATGTTGTGTTACCTTTCTTGTTTATGGATTTAGTGCACTGTTCATGATCCAAACGGTATCCGAACTGACTGAAACCTGAATTCCGCTGTCGGCAGGAATTGCATCAGATGCGCCAGGCGCCAACGGGCTGTAACCAGCATCCAGCGTTGCGGCACCATCACTGTAATAAGTGGAAGTAGTGGTCATTTGGCCATCAAAGGAAGGGACATTAAATCCGTCCGTGTAGGGAACCAAAACACCTGCCATGTTTAATCCCGAAACCAGCGAACTACCTGAAGGATTCATCCGCCCCACGTAATTAACCGCAGCTGCATAAAGAGGAACCGCTGTCTTGGTTGTTTTTACCGTGCCAGTTGTTGTGATCGTAGCGCCCCCAGACGAGAAGACTACCCCGCTTCCAGGATAAATTACCGTGTGACCTGCCGGGGATGCGAAGTCCTCCGCGATCCAACTTCCTGAAGCATAATAACGAGTCGTGGTGCTTCCATCGGGGTTGGTGATGTTTACAGCATCACTGTAATCCAAAAGACCGTTACTTCCAGCCGACAGATCATCGAGCTTGTAGTGAGGCCGAATTGCGATGGATACAGTTTGCCCATTTAGCTGAGCTGGAACACCTGAAACAGTCACTTGAGAAGCTGAATTACTTTGAATGTCGAAGGTGTACCCCTCGTAGGTTCCTGAGACAATTTCCACATAGTGAGTCGGATAATTCGG
>RFWS01000158.1 GCA_009921985.1 bacterium
TTTGCGGAGGTGGAGCGGTTCCTGGACACGCCGGTGAAAAGGTACTCGAGCGGGATGTACGTCCGGCTGGCCTTTGCGGTGGCGGCGCACCTGGAGCCCGAGATCCTGGTGGTGGACGAGGTGCTGGCCGTGGGGGACGCCGAGTTCCAGAAAAAGTGCCTGGGCAAGATGAAGGATGTGGCCACCGGCGGCCGGACGGTGTTGTTTGTCAGCCACAACATGGGGGCGATCAAAAACTTGTGCCGAAAAGCCATACTTCTAAAAAACGGCCACAAGGAAACTTTTGGGCAGGTAGATGAGGCCATCCAAATGTATCTGGCTAAAGGGAAGAGTGAGTACGGGTTCCATCCCAATCTTTCCAAACCCTGTCATATTGTGGAAATCACCACGGCTTCGTCCGTGGGAAAGGCGGGAGAAACCTTTCTGACAAATGAAGCCATCACCGTGAGGGTCAAATACCATTTACGGGAAAAAACCAAAGGTGCACGCGTTGGGTTCAGCCTGATCAGCCAGGACGGAGTACCGATCTGTGCCTGCTCACCTGAGGATGAGGGTGCTCTGACTGCGGAAGAGGCAGGCTTACATGTCTACGAGGCCCTTATTCCCTCCAACACTTTTTTAAAGGGGGTCTATCAGGTTCAGGCTGGTTTATGGAACGGTTTGACAGGCGAAATCTACGACCAACCGGGAACGGGAATTAGCATCCAAGTGGAGACTGCACGGGAAAAAGCCTACGCTCACGACAACTTTCGACCTGGCTCCATTCAATTGCGCGTAAATTGGAAAAGGGTCTGAACTCTTGAAGGAAAGTTTTCTCAACCAGCTGAAGGAAGAAGTCCGGAAACGGAGAAACCAAATTGTTTTTGGAAACCATGATAATCTCCGTTTTCCTCGGGCCCCGGCCGTCCGGTTGCGCGAACTGGGAGTCCTTCTTTTGAAAAAGACCGGACTGGATCCCAGAAAAGAGGATCTGGAGGCGCGGTTGGAGCCCTACCAAAAAAAGCAAAAGGATTGGGAGTGGCTTTACCAAGCCCTTGCAGATGAAGAGTCCAGAAGGCTTCTCTTGAATCTGCTTTGTTACCGGATTCTTGGCCCGAGAAGGGTGAGCCTTGTAAGCGTTTCGCGGCAGTGGCCACAGGCGGTTCGCCAGATGAAAACATTGCGAATCAGCGGAATGAAGCAATCTATTGGGTCCGGGCCCCTTGCCAGTGTGGAGCAGTTTCGATGGCCGGCCGATTCCGGGCAGATCAGTCTAATTTGTCATCCACTCAACCTTATCAACACATTTTGCCTGGAACAGTATGCGACGCGGATTGAGGACGGGAGAATCCAGGTTCGGCCCGGGGATGTGGTGGTGGATGGGGGAGGATGTTGGGGCGACACGGCCCTTTATTTTGCTGAGAAGGCCGGGAAAACCGGGAAAGTGCATGCGTTTGAGTTCTCCCCAACCAACCTTGGTCTTTTTAAAAGAAATCTGGGCCTCAACCCGGAGTTGTCGGATAAAATCAAAATCCATCCGTTTGCCCTTTCCGACCAAACCGGCCAGGAACTTTTTTTTGAGGAGTCCGGTGCCGGGACCCATTTGAAGCAGGAAGAGGGTAACTGCCGGGCAACCACCAAGACCATCGATGATTGGCGAAAAGAAGAGCGCATCGGAAAGGTCGATTTCATCAAGCTGGATATCGAAGGTTTTGAAATCCCCGCCCTCCGTGGGGCCTGTCGTACAATCGATCAGTGTCGACCCACTTTGGCTGTGGCTGCCTATCATCGCATGGAGGACTTGTTTGAAATTCCAAAAGAAATCTTAAAAATCAAAAAAGACTACAAGATTTACCTTCGCCATTTTACCATTCACTCGGAAGAAACTGTTGTTTATGCAGCTTAAAAAAATAGTGATCCTCGGTTTTGGTGGCCACGCCGCGGTGGTGGCGGATGCATGCCGGGCCTTGGGTTGGGAGGTGGTCGGCTTTGTGGCAGAGGAAGGGTTGACCTCGGCTTCCCCGAAGCCTGAGGGGAAGGTTTTCAGGGTAAAAAGGGAGGAAAAACTCGATCCGAAAAAGCTCGGAACCAAGACGGTGGCCCTGGGAATCGGAAACAACGAGGCACGGGCCTGGTGGTGTGAAAAGTTGCCTCAGGATGGATTTGAACTTCCACCCATCCTTCATCCGGCCGCGTGGGTAAGTCCCTCCGCCAAGATTGCCGATGGCGTTTTTGTCGGGGCCGGAGCCGTGATTCAAGCTGGAGCCGTCTTGGGGAAAGCTGCCTTAATCAACAGCAACGCCACGGTGGAGCACCACGCGGAGATCGGG
>RFWS01000159.1 GCA_009921985.1 bacterium
CCGCTCTTTGACCCGAGCTGGATTTCCGAATCGAGCAGGTAGATTTTGTTTTCCCGGATCAGGTTCGCGATGGAGGGCGTCGTCACCATGATCTCGAAACCGGCGATGCGCCCGCCGCCCACTTTGCGCATAAGGACCTGGGAAATGACCGCCACGATGGAGGTGGAGAGTTGGGCGCGGATCATCTCCTTGGTGTTGGAGGGGAAGGCGTCGACGATACGGTTGATGGTACGGGCCGCCCCGGTGGTGTGAAGGGTGCCAAAAACCAGGTGCCCCGTCTCGGCGGCGGTGATAGCCGCCTCGATCGTCTCCAGGTCCCGCATTTCGCCGACGAGGATCACGTCTGGATCCTGCCGGAGGGCGCCGCGAATGGCTTCGGCGAAGCTGGTGACGTCCACATTGACCTCCCGCTGGGTGATCACGCTTTTTTTGTGGTGGTGGTAATACTCGATCGGATCCTCGATGGTGATGATGTGGGTCTGCCGCTGCTCGTTGATCCAGTTCACCATGGAGGCGAGGGTGGTGGACTTTCCGGAACCGGTGGGACCGGTGACGAGGACAAGGCCGCGGGGGCGGACGAGGAGATCCTTGATCATCGGAGGTAGCCCGATTTCCTCCAAGGCGAGCAGCCGACTGGGGATCAGACGAAAGACGACGCCGTAGTTGCCCTTGGAGCGAAGAACACTGACGCGGAAACGCGCCTCGGGGCCATGGCTGATGGCGAAGTCCGCCCCACCAGCTTTTTCCGCCCGCTCCAGATCATGCGGGGGGATGATCGTGCCGATCAGATGGCGGGTGTCCTCCGGGGTCAGCGGGGCGCCAGGGAGGGGTTCCATCTCCCCGGAGACACGCAGCACCGGAGACACGCAGCACAGGGGACTGCCCCACCTGCAGATGCAGGTCCGAGGCCTTGCGGGAAATGACGGTGTCCAGCAGCTGCCGGAGGTCGTAGCCCGAAGGGGAAGGGGAGTTCATCGGTGTAAAATAAGTTTCCCTGCCCGAAAGAGGAAGTGTTTAATTCCTTAATCGCTCAAAACATGAAACAAAAGGGCCTGCCGGACCTGATCCCCCAGCTGTTGGGCGTCCTTGCCGGAATCGCGGCGGGCGGCTTGGCGTGGTTTTCCCAGGATGTGCTTTTCCGCGGATCCGGAGGACTCCTCCTGCAGCCATTGGCGGGTGTGGTCATCGGACTGGCATGGCGCGGTTCCCTTCCCGGCGCCGTTGCCGGGTCGCTCTTTCCCCTGCTGGAAGGATGGAGGACCGGAGGGCCGGAGTCAGGTGGCCTAATCCTCGGTGCCTTTATCACGACCGGCTTGATCCGTTCGGTGGGGGAAGAGGGGGGAACCGGCCTGCGTGGCATGATCGTGGTGCCCCTCGCAGCTGGTGTCACCTTGGCCGGAGTTTTATTTGCCCAGATGTTGGCTGGATCCGTTCCTTTTTCCCCGGGTTTCGGTTCCCGGTGGGCCGAGCAGGCCCTGGGCGTCATGGCCATCTCCCCTCTGGTTGCCAAGATTGGATCCGATTTCCTCTCCCAGATGAACCGTCGGCTCTTTGCGGGTTGGTTTCTTTTAACCATCCTGCTGATGGCGGTCGGTCGGATCGCCGCGGATCCGAAGTTGGATGCCTCCACCGCCTTGGCTTTGGAGCTTCTTCCGGTGGTGATCCTTTTCTGGCAGGCGATGCGCTTTGGCCGGACCGGCTCTTCCACCGCCTGCTTCTTGCTTTCCATTATTGCTGGTTTGGCTTGGGGCGACGGAAATCCGGCTTTGCTATCTTTGCCTGATGGCGTTTTGCCCACCCTGCTGGCCACCATCTTTGGCACGGCGCACGGTATCGCGGCCCTCCGCGACGAACGGTTGGAGACCCACACTTGGACCAGCCAAGCGGCCGAAGCCTACCAGGTTCTTTTTTGGAGATGGCAACGGGGCGTGGGCGTCGATTGGGATGACCCCAAGCGGGCCGCCTTGGTGGGTTTGCGCCGGTCGGGTCTCGGTTGGGGACTTTGCCCCGGTTGGTACAGCGACGGTGAATTGCCCGACCCCTCCAAGCTGGAAGGCCGCATTTCCATGGACGTACGACAGGGTGACCAACCGCCGCGGTGGCTGGATTTTTCCGGGGTGGTCCATACCCGGGATTCGGACCGCAATCCCACCACCGTTCTAGGAGTTGTCTTTGATATCACCGCCTCCGTCGAGGCCGAACGGGAGAGGTCCCGCGCTCTGCGGAGGGAAGGCGAGTTGCGGGCCCTGCGCTCCCAACTCCAACCCCATGTGGTCTTCAACGCCCTGAATCGGATTGCCTCACTGAC
>RFWS01000160.1 GCA_009921985.1 bacterium
ACAATTGATCGTTGGCAAGTGGGCTACAATTTTCTTTACGTGGATTTCGGTGCAACGCGGATCGGGGTGGAGGATTTAGGGAGTACAATTAATTATAGCTTTGATTTAAACGTCGCTGCCAATTCCACGGTGGTTTTGGCCTTTGGATTTTATCCGATGCTGAGTGATGGAACTGAGCCCTCTGACGAAGATAATTGGGGCTCAGGAGCCATGCTGGACAATATCCAAGTCACATCAAATGCCTCGGTTCCCGAACCTTCTGCTTTTTCGCTTCTCGCGATTGGGCTGGGCGTGGTCTTTCGGCGTCGGCGCAGGACAGTTTAAGTTTTAAGATTGGCCCCCTCAAACCTGCCCCTGCCCATTCGAGTTACTCGCTCCGCGATCGAATGGATCTCCGCTTCCGCGGGGGAATTCAAGTTTAAGTAAGTTGCCAGTTCGGAGTTTTCGGTCTTCTTTAGCTTAAACTTTCCGCTTCATCTGGCGCGAAGCGTCCCGAGCTTTGACATGGGTAGGTTGGGGTTCGCATCCGTAGAAAAATCTGTTTAACTAGTCATTCATGAGCAAAAGTCCAACGGTTCAACAGGTCGAAGCGGCCAACGCCAAGTACGCCGCCTCGTTCGGGGACAAGGGGAAGCTGCCGTTGCCACCGGGACGTCGGTTTGCGGTGCTGACCTGCATGGACGCGCGGCTGGATCCGGCCAAATACGCGGGTCTGGCGGAGGGGGACGCCCACGTGATCCGCAACGCCGGCGGGCGGGCGAGCGACGATGCAATCCGCTCCCTGGTGATCTCCTACAAGTTGCTGGGGACGAAGGAATTTTTCGTGGTGCACCACACCGACTGCGGAATGGTGCTTTTCAACAGCCAGATCATGGGCGACCTGCTGGAGAAAAGCCTGGAGACGGCGGTGCATGACGGGAAGGGCTGGAAGGATGTGGGCAAGGGGCCCGGTTCCAAGGAGGGGAAGAAGGTGGACTGGCTGACCTTCACCGATGACGAGACGGCGGTGGTGGAGGATGTGAAGCGGATCCGGAACCATCCGCTGGTGCCGAAATCGATCCCTGTCTACGGCTATCTCTACGACGTGAAGACGGGGAAGCTGAAGGAGATCGTTGAGGCCACGGCGATCGGACGGGCGGATCCTTCCTTTTGATCGTGTCGGCAGGTTTTCTTTGGGTCGGTACCCTGAGCTCGGGCCTCCAGGCGGATAGTCCGCTGGAAACGCAGATGAACAAGATGCGAAGGAGCTTTAAGGAGCTGAAAAAGGCGATGGAGGCTCCGGTCGAGGCGGACAAACAAAAATACCTGGGCTGGGTGGCGGATCTGAAAAAAGCCTCCGAAGAGGCGAAGACGATGGAACCGGAAAAAGCGGAAAAGGTTCCGGCCGACCAACAAAAGGCCTTTTTGGAGGGGTATCGGAGCAAGATGGAGGAGTCGATCGAGCTGACGGACGAGCTGGGCAAGGCGATCGAGGCGGGGAAGTGGACGGAGGCGAAGGCCCTAATCGGCCAGATCAACCAGGTGCAGAGGGAGGGACATTCCAAGTACCGGGGGAAGGAGCATTAGGTAGGGCGGGGCCGATGACCCCGTCTCATCGAGGCTTGGGCCTCAGCGTTTTTCGATATTGAGGAAAAGCCTGGCGGCGGCGAGGCCGGCGGCGACGCAGACCACCGTGTAAAGAGCCACTGTTTTGAGTGGCCATAGATTCAACACACCACCGGCGATGGCCACGGCCGGATTGAAGACGGCGCCCGAAACGCCGCCGAAAAGAAGAACTCCCGTGGCGACGGTCATGCCGATGGCGGCGCCATAGAAGCTGTTGCCGGCGGTGCCCTTGGCGGTGGCCACGTTCAGCACCACCCAGGCGAGGGCGAAGGTGCCGAGGAACTCAGCCCCGGCAACCCGCAGGGGGTTGGTGAGAAGAGCCTCGCTCCCCTGGCCGCGGAACTTGGTGACGATCAGGGCGGAAACCACGGCGCCGGCAACCTGGAAGCTTGCCCCGAAGCCAGACGGCAAGGGTGATGGCGGGATTGTAGTGGGCGCCGGAAATATGGCCGCCGGCGTAGACCATGACCATCAGCATCAGGCCGACGGCGAGGGCGCCGAGAGGGCCTTTCGCAATGGCGGCGTAGCCCACGGCCTGAACGAGGAAGAAAGTGCCGATGAATTCGACGATGAATTTATTCATGTGGCCATCTCAACGTCAAATGAAGGCCGAGCCAATGGGCATCCAGCCTTAGGGTGAGCAATAGGAGAATAAGATGGAAAGGTTTTCGTGAACGTGAAGGTGAAGGTGAACG
>RFWS01000017.1 GCA_009921985.1 bacterium
CATGTGGCCGAAGATCCGCTCAGCGCGGTGGTGGAAGGAACCGGCAAAGTCCTCGACGAACTGGAGTTTTTGACGAAGTTGACCATGGCGGACGGACGGGGCTAACCCGTTCTCCCCGGCAACCCCAGTCTCCTAACCCTCTTTTCCTCCGATGTCCCGGACCTGGATATATCTTGGTTCCGCCGCAGTGCTGGCAGTCAGCGTGTTGGCCATCTTCTTTGCTCCTGTCACCAATCGTTGGACGGAGCGTGTCACGATCGAGACGATCTCCCCGGTGGCGCGGGCTTGGGCGGGGTTGCGGGATCGTTGGACTGATTTTCGTCAGAGTCTCCGGCAATACGACGCCCTGGAGGAGGAAAACCGGAACCTCCGGGCTGAAAATGTCCGTCTGCAGACGGAAATCCGCCAGATGGACTACCTTCGCACGGAGAATGACCGGTTTCGTGAAATGCTCGGATTCCGGGATCAGCAGGCGTTCCGATTGCTCGCCTGTCGGGTGGTGGAGCGGGACCCCTCCAACTGGTGGAACTCGGTTCTGGTGGATCGCGGTTGGAAAGATGATCCCAACCTCTCTCCGGATCAACCGGTGGTCACGCCGCGAGGGGTGGTGGGCAAAACCGGCACGGTGGGGCGTTCCACCACGCGGGTCATGCTGATTTCCGACGAGAACTGCAAGGTGAGTGTGCTCACAGAGGGATCCGGTGCCCGGGGTATTCTCTTGGGGGACACCCCTCTCAACGGGGGGCAACCCATCTGCCGAATGACCTTCGTGACACGGGAGGCCAAATTTGAGGTGGGGGAACGGGTTCTCACCACCGGCTTGGGTGGGACCTTTCCTCCAAACTTGCTGGTGGGCACCGTGAGCGAGGCTCCTCCGGTTACTTCGGAAAAAAACTCCGGACTTTACCGCGAGGGCATCGTGGCCCCAGCGGCCGACCTGAATGATTTGCGGGATCTTTTCATCCTGACTGGGACCGCTCCCACAAAAAAATGAAGTCCCCGGTCACGCGGCTGTTGATTTTGATCCTGGGGGCATGGGTTGTCCGTGCCATCGGTCCGGAATGGCACGGATCCTGGGCTCTGGGCACCAATCTTTTGGCGGCTGTGGGGATTCAAGCCGGCCTTTGGCTGGGGCCAGGAGCCTTGTTGATCTGGGCTTTATTGGTCGGAATGTTTTGGGATTTCACGACCTTCTCTCCGCTGGGCCATCATTTGCTGGTTCTGGGCGGCATTGGATTTTTGGTGCGGAGTCAGCGCGGTTGGTGGAAGGGTGCCTCGGCGGGAGAGCAGGCGGCCGGATCCGTTTTGGCGGCGGTCGCCTTCTTTGCCCTGGACCGCCTGCTTCATCTGCTGGAAACCCGCGCTTGGGATTGGCCCTTCCTTCTCAATGTT
Source organism: bacterium (assembly GCA_009921985.1). Classification (GTDB taxonomy): domain Bacteria; phylum Verrucomicrobiota; class Verrucomicrobiia; order Methylacidiphilales; family Verrucolacustridaceae; genus Verrucolacustris. Next base: position 1,393 of record RFWS01000017.1, read on the forward strand.
TCGATCGTTTTGGGTGGCCTGGTGAACGGGGTGGCCTCCGTGGTGATGGGCTGGTGGCTGGAGCAGGAAGATCGTTTTCCGGCCACCATGCGGCCCCGAAGGAGGATGCGCTGATGTTGATGGCTCGTCCCGCCGCCAATGTGCCGCGCCGCATGCAAGCAACGATGATGGTGGTGGTTCTCGCCGCCGGCATCCTGATCCAACGGTTATTTGTCGTGCAGATTGTGGAGGGGGAAAAACATGCGCAGAGCCTGATCAACCAGACCACCATCCCGATTTTGCTGCCTCCGCCCCGTGGACTGATTCTTGACCGAAACGGAATGCCGCTGGCGGAGAACCGGGCCCGGTATGACGTCGATCTTTACGTGCGGGAATTGTCCGGGAATTACGCGCGGGCGCATCGCGGTCGGTTGCCCATGACCCTGGTGGAGGTGGGGGTGGGGGAGAAGAGGCGGAAGCAACGACAGGTGGATATTGACCGCATCGTTCAGGAAACGGCGACCGAGCCGTTGCGAAATCTCGGCATTCAGATGAACTACGACGTGGAGGACCTCCGCCGTCATGCCAACCAGCGCCCCAACACTCCCTTCCAGTTGGCCACCCAGATTGATTTCGCAACACTCTCGCGGATGGCGGAGCGGGATCCGCGGATTCCCGGGGTGGATTCCGCCGCGCGGCCCGTCCGCTGGTATCCTTACGGGGCGATGGCTTCCCACGTGCTCGGCTATGTGGGGGCTCCGGAGGAGCAGACCCTGGAGACGTTTCAGCCGGAGGTGATCGGCAAGGAAGGGATCGAGAAGGGATTCAATGCCGAACTGGAGGGTGTACCGGGCGGGAAAATCCTGAAGAAAAACAATCTCGGCTTTATCATGGAGGAACAGGGCTTCCAAGCCCCCCAAGCGGGGAAGAATGTCTATCTCACCTTGGATGCCCGCATCCAAACCATTGCCGAAGGAGTGATGAGGAGGGTGGGGCGGGGTGCCTGCGTGGTCATGGATCCAAACAGCGGGGACATTCTGGCTTTGGTGTCCGTGCCGAATTTTGATCCGAACAGTTTTGTTCCCGGCGGTGCCGGGGAGCGGGCGGACTGGAAACGGCTGCTGGGGGATGAAACCAAGCCGATGTTAAATCGGTCGATCGGCGCCTACGCTCCGGGATCCACCTTCAAAACCCTCACGGCCCTTTCGGCTTTGGAGAACCCTTCGGCAAAATTTACTCCGCAAACGGTGATTCATAGTCCGGGCTCGGTTTACATCGCGGACCGCTGGTGGAAGGACTGGAATCCGGATGGACAGGGCGACATCACCCTGAAACGGGGTTTGGCAATGTCCTGCAACACCTTCTTCTATCAGCTGGGCGTGCGGACGGGGATTGATTCCATGACCGAAATGGCCAAGAGGATCGGCTTCGGTGAGCGGATGCTGACCGGGCCGGATGGGGAGCCCATGCTGGCTGGCGAGGACCCGGGAACCATGCCCGGCAAAAAATGGATGGAGGACCGGATGGCGGAGCGAAAGAAAAGGTACAAAGAGCAGATTGAAAAGTGGGTGGCGGATGGGCGCCCCGGCCCGCGCCCCACGCCACCTCCGGTGGAACGTTGGAGTGACGGGCATACCGCCAACACCTCCATTGGTCAGGGATACGTCCGGGTCACCCCGTTACAGATGTCCGTGATGGTTTCTGCCGTGGCCAACGGCGGCTCCGTGTACCGGCCGCGGTTGGTGCAGGGGGTAGCCGTTTCGACGGAGGCGGGCGTGAAACCGGTTCGCGAATTTCCTGCGGCGGTGAAACGCGGCGATCTCGGGGTGAAGACGGAAAATCTGGCGGCGGTGAGGGAAGGTCTCCGGGCGGTGGTGATGGAGGGCACCGGAAAAAACGCGGCGGTCAAGGATGTGGAAGTGGCCGGAAAGACAGGTTCCGCCCAGTTCACCACCCGGATCGGCGGCGGTTTGGTCAAGGATACCCGGACCTGGTTCACCGGGTTTGCCCCGTTCAAGGAACCCAAATATGTGATCACCGTGATCGTGGAGGGGGGGGTTTCCGGGGGTAGCACCTGTGCCCCGTTGGCTTCGGAGATCCTTTTCAAAATTTTCGAAATGGAAAAAGGAACACCGCCCGCCATGGTTTACCAAGCTCCGGTGGTTGGTCATTTCCACGGGGTGACAGCCTCGGATGGATCCTATGTGCCGGGGGCCGGACCAACGGCAGCGGATGACAGCGATGGGGACGGGGGAATTTTCGGCGGCATGTTCAACTGGTTTGACGAGGGGAACAACAACGGCGCCGGCCGGGGCCTGCGGAGAAACCGCTGATGGCCAAGGTTCGCATTCTTTCCGGCATCCATTGGCCGAGCTTTTTTCTTATGCTGGGTCTTTGTGCCGCCGGAGTCTTGATCATCTACAGCGCCACGCACGGAAGCGAAATGGCGGATTTGAAAAATGCCGCCATCCAACAGGGGGCTTGGGTGGGCCTGGGGTTGGCCTGCTTTTTTGCTCTCGCATTTTCCGATTATCACCGCTGGGTGGCCCAGGGGTGGGGTTGGTTCGGGGCGGGTCTCTTTCTCCTCCTGTTGGTTTTGGTATTCGGACGCGAGGTGAACGGCGCCAAAAGCTGGCTCCGATTCGGACCGGTGGGATTTCAGCCGGCGGAGGTGATGAAATTGGCCTTTTTGGTGGGGGCCACGGCCCTTCTGGTCACGCAGCGTGAACGGATGGAAAAATTCCGCACGGTGCTGGCCTTGGCGGGGTTGGCCCTGATTCCGGTTTTCTTTATTATGAAACAGCCGGATTTGGGCTCGGCGGCCGTTTTTCTGCCCATGTGCTTCGGTTTGCTTCTGGCAGGCGGGACCCGGTTGCGCTTTTTGCTGGTTCCCGCGGGAGTCGGATTGGCCGGAGTGTTGGCCATTTATCTCTGGGTCGGGCATTTCGGCAAAGAACTTCCCTTTCTCAAGACATATCAAAACAACCGGATCCGGACTTTTTTTGATCCGAACCTGGATCCCCTGGGGGCGGGCTGGACAATCCGGCAATCGATCATCGCCATCGGATCCGGCGGATTTTCCGGTAAGGGGTTTCTGCGCGGGGACCAGAATCTTTACGGATTTCTCCCAAAAAATATTGCCTACAACGACTTTATTTTTTCGGTCCTTGGGGAGGAGTGGGGCTTTCTCGGGGGCTCGCTGCTGATTTTAGGGGAGGCAGGCCTGCTGCTCTGCATCGCCTGGATCGGAATGCGGGCGCCGGACCTTGAGGGGCGCCTGCTGGCGGGCGGGGTGCTCGGCATGCTCTTTACGCATTTTTTCATCAACGTGGGAATGACGATCAAGGTGGTGCCCATCACCGGCATTCCCCTTCCTTTTGTCAGCTATGGAGGAACCTTCCTGGCCGTGTGCATGGCCGCGATGGGGTTGATGCAAAGCATCTGGCGGCAACGGCGCTTGGGCTGACGCGCCGCCGCAAGAAAGGAAACCAACCATGATTCTGGAAACCATCAAACGACTCTTCCGGGGGAAATCCCGCGAAGAACGGCGCAGCCTATTGATCTCGGTGGAACCGCTCGAAAAGCGGGTGGCCCTGCTGGAAGGAGGGGTGGTGGAGGAGTTCTCCATCGAGCGGGAAGGGGATCGCAGCATTTCTGGAAACATCTACAAGGCCCGCGTCCACAATGTGGAGGGGTCCCTCAAGGCGCTCTTCGTCGACATCGGTCAGGAAAAAAACGCGTTTCTTCATTTCTGGGACGCGGTGCCGGCCGCGATGGACGAGCAGGTGGAGGCGGTGGAGCGACGCGGGGGACGCCCACGTAAGCCGAGGATCACAAGCAACGACATCCCCAAGCTCTACCCGGCGGGAGCCGATGTCATCGTGCAGGTCAACAAGGGCCCGATCGGCACCAAAGGGGCGCGGGTCACGACCAACATCAGCCTGCCGGGACGGTATCTGGTCTTGATGCCTTTTGGCGAAATGAGCGGGGTTTCCCGGAAGATTGAAAATCCGGAAGAAAGGGCGCGGCTCCGCAAAATCCTTCAGGAATTGGATATTCCGGACGGGATGGGGGTGATCCTCCGCACCAACGGGGAGGGCATGCAGGCACGCTACTTTGTCCGTGACCTCGCCCTGTTGCTGGAGCAGTGGCGTCGGGTGGAAGAGGGAATGAAAACCAAAACCGCCCCGGCGGTTCTGCTGGAGGAGCCGGACCTGGTGGAGCGATCCGTGCGCGACTTCCTGACCGAGGAGGTGGACGAGGTGGTGGTGGATAATGAGGAGGCAGAAAAGCGTGTACGAGATCTGGTGGGCCTCATCTCCCAGCGTTCCCTGCGCAAGGTGAAGCGTCATCTGGCGACGGAACCGCTTTTCGAGGCGTACGGGGTCAATCGCCAGATTGAGAGCGCGCTGCGGCGGCAGGTGTGGCTGAAGTCCGGGGCCTCCCTGGTCATCGACGAAACCGAGGCACTCGTCTCCATCGACGTAAACACCGGAAAAACCCGCGGAGGCAAGGACCATGACGACACCATCCGCAAAACCAATCTGGAAGCGGCTGAAGAAATCGCCCGGCAGTTGAGGTTACGCAACCTGGGCGGGTTGATCGTGATCGACTTTATCGACATGCGCTCCCGCAAGGACCAGAACGCCGTCTACGAGAAATTCAAGGACTGTCTGCGGAGGGACCGTGCCCGGACCCACACCCTTCCGATATCACCGCTCGGCTTGCTCGAAATGACCCGTCAGCGGGTGCAGGAAAGCATCCGTCGCGCCGTCTATATGGAGTGCCCGTCCTGCCGGGGCAAGGGCATGGTCAAGTCCTTCGAGACGATGAGCGTGGAGATCCAGCGCGAGATCAGTCGGGTTCTCCGCAAGCATCCCGATGTCCACGAGATCCGTGTGGTGGTCCATCCGGGCGTCCTGCATCGGTTCCGCACGGAGGACGATGAGCTGCTGGTGGAGCTGCAACGGCGTTGCGCCGGCCAGTTCACCTTCAAGGCAGATCCGGCGGCCAACGTGGAGGATTTCAAGATCGTGAACACGGCGACCGAACAACCGCTGGAGTGACCGTGGAAACCGGACCCGGCGGGCCGGTTCCCGCGGATAGCCCGGTGCGTACCACCGGATTGCGGGCTGTGCTGAAGCAGGCCGAGGCGGCCCTCGGGCCGGACTCGCCCGCCTCGGCCCGCCTCGACATGTACCGGGAATTCCTCCGCCTGGAGGAGCGTCGCCTGGAGGAGCAGGCCCGGGCCGGGATCAGCGGGCTGGATCTGGCCAAGCGACGAGCCCAACTCCTCACCGTGGTGCTGGAAAGACTTTGGGAGCAGGCCGGAGGATCGGGTGCCGGTGACGGCCTGGTCTTGGGAGCGGTGGGAGGTTTTGGAAGACAGGAGATGAGTCCGGCCAGCGATATCGATCTGGTGTTTATCCGGGAAGGGGCCACGGATCGCACGGCGGAGGAGGTCGTGAAGCAGATTCTCTACGTCCTTTGGGATCTCGGTCTCAAGGTGGGGCATGCCTGCCGGACCGTGGCGGAAACGGTGGAACGGGCCGAGGTTGAACCGATGATCAAGACGGCTCTCTTGGATGCCCGGCGAATCACCGGCTCCACCGTCCTCTGGGACAAGCTCTTGGCTGAATTCCTGAAAAAAAATCTCGGGCGGGGAATGGAAGGATATCTGTGCTGGAGGCTGGAAAATCAGGCCTCCCGCCACGCCAAGGAGGGGGGCACGGTGTTTGTGCAGGAGCCGAACCTGAAAACCGGGATTGGTGGTTTGCGTGATTTTCACAACCTGCGTTGGGTCGGGCGTGTTTCCGGGGAAGGCGCCTCGCTGGCGGAATTGGTGCAGAAGGGCTGGCTGGGGTCGGCCGAGGCCGCTCAAGCTGAGTCGGCTTTTGAGTTTCTGATGAATCTGCGGGAACGGCTCCATGTCCTGCAGGGAGGACCCGGCGACGTCCTGACGTTGCGTCTTCAAGGCGAACTAGCCGAAGCCATGGGATATCCCCAACCCAACATTCTGCGGAAGAGCGAGGCTTTGATGCGTGAGACGTACAGCCAACTTCGTGCCATCCACCTGGTCTGCAATCCGGCCGCCACCCGGATTTGCCAGCAAAAGACAGGGCGGCCCCGCGGATTGTGGGCGTTCTTTTCCGGATGGACGGGGACGCGCCGGGCCACGGACGGCTTTGTGCTTAACGGGGCGGAGCTGGCGGCCGAGGGACCCAACGTTTTCCTGCAGGATCCCGGCCGGATGATCCGGGTTTTTCGCATCCTTCAGGACCAAGGTTCCGTGCCCGGCGCCGAATTGTCTGCCCAGATCCGGGGAAACTTTTCCCTGATGACGGAGGAGTGGGCGCGGCGGCCGGATGTGCGAGAAAACTTCCTGCACATCCTCCGGCAAAAAGGAAAGGTTGGCCGGATCCTGCGCTGGATGCATGAGTGCGGCGTGCTCGGAAGAATTCTTCCGGAGTTCGCCCCGCTGACCTGTCTGGTGCAGCATGAATTCTTTCATCGTTACACCGCGGACGAACACACCCTCGTCTGCCTCGAGCAGTTGGACGCCATGCTGGACTCAAAGGAGGCCGATCTTTGCAAATACGGTGAGCTCTACGCCCGGGTGGAAATGCCGGAAATTCTGGCCCTGGCCGTTCTTCTGCACGACACCGGCAAAGCCGAGTTGACCCGGAATCATGAGGAGATCGGGGCGGTGCATGCCGCCCAAGTGGCGCGGCGGCTGGGTTTCCGGGGCCGCGAATTGGCCCTCCTGACCTTCCTGGTCGACCATCACATGTCGTTGGGTAATTTTTCCAGGAAAAATTTGGATGAACCAGAGACGATCCGGGCTTTTGCCCGGATCGTGCAGGATGAGGAGCGCCTGAATCTGCTCATGCTAATCTCGGCGGCGGACGTCCGGGCCGTGGCTGGACGGAACAACTGGTCCAGTTGGCGCGAACTTCTTGTGTGGGATTTGTACGGACGAACCAAAAGGATGTTGGCGGGGGAGGAAGAGTTTCTTCGCGCGGAAGAGGAGGAAAGAAGGGGAAGGGCGGCGCAGGTGCAAAGGGAGTTGGCCGGGGAAATTTCCCAGGATGCGGTGGATCAGCATCTGGCCGGCATGGGATCGTCCTATCTTCGTCAATGCTCGGCTCCCCTGATTGCCCGGCATATCCGGGCAGTCCATCGGTTTTTCGCCGACCGAGTCGGGGGTGCGGATGCCCTGGTGCCCTTGGTGGAGTGGCGGGATCATCCGGAGGAAGGACACACCGAGGTGATCGTGGTCACCTGGAACCGGGAGAGGCTTTTCAGCAAAATTGCCGGAAGTTTTGCGGTGGCGGGATCCAACATCCTGAGCGCGGACGTTTTCACCCGGGCGGACGACGTGGTGATCGACACCTTCCGTGTCTGCAGCGAGCGGTTGGAACCGGTAAGCCACCGGGTGGACCGGGAGACCTTTGAGCAAGCCCTGGCGGAATCCTTGCGCTGCACAGAGGACACCCTCGAACAACGTCTCTCGGGCCAAGGTTTGACCCTTTGGCAGAAAGCGATCGGGGAGGCGGAGTTTCCCTCCAGCCTGCGGATCGACACGGAGAGTGAGCCAGGCCGCACACTCCTTCATGTGCAGAGCCCCGATCGGGTCGGTCTACTGCACCGATTGACCGGGGCCGTTGCCGATGAGGGCATGCAGATCGGCGTGGCCCGGATCACCACGGAGAAAGGGGCGGCGCTCGACACATTCAGCCTGGTGGACCAGAAAAGCAGGCCGGTTTCCGATCCGGAATGGCAGCAGCGCCTTCTGCGGCGAATCAAGGAGGTATTGAGCCGGTGAAGGGAGAACAACTCAAGACCGTGCCCGAAGACCTTCTCGACGTGAAACGACTGGGCCGACGGGTAGTGGCAGAAGTCCAACTTCGCTTTGGAGTGGAGCGGGCGGCGATTTTTGTTTTGAATCCAAACCTCGGCGATCTGGAGATTGAAACAGCCGCAGGACTGGCGGAAAAAAACCGAAAACGGCGCTGGGGATTGGGGCAAGGCTTGGTCGGCTGGGTGGCCAGTCGGGGATTGGCGGCCCGGGCAGATGTGAAAACCGGGCGTCACGCTCTCGGACCAGGGGGGAGTGAAATGGCGGCTCCTTTGCTTGACGGGGACAAGTTGATCGGAGTTCTGGCTGTGGGAACCCGCAAAAAAAAATTTTTTCAGGAAGGACAGGAAAAGGCCTTGGCGGAGTTGGGGCGGCAGGCCGGAGGCTGGATGGGGTTGGCTTGGCGGGTCGCCGGAACCAGGGAGGAAGGTAAGCGTTCGGCTGCCTTGGCTGAAGTGGGAGCCGCCGTGGGTGCCGAGGAAACGGTTCCCGCCATCCTCCAGCGGGTGGCCAGGGAGTCCCAGCGGATGTGCGGCGCCAAGATCGCCTCGATTTTTCTTTTGGATCCTGAGAAACAGCACCTTCGCCTGGAAGTTTGTCTGGGGGGATCCCGGCCTTATCGGAACCAAAGCCCGTTGGCCGTGGATGAAACTGCTTTGGGTTACGTGGTGCGTCGGCAGCGGCCTTTTATCCTGTCTAAAGTTGAGGAGGGTGCCTTGGATCTTCACACCGAGCGAATCCTTGCGGAGGGCGTGTCCTCGCTGGCGGCCGTGCCTTTGGGCGATCCCAGAACCGGGCTGGGGGTCTTATGCGTTGCCACGGGGGATGCCCGCCGGTTTTCCGATGCGGAAATCCGGCTCCTTTGCGGGTTGGCTGGTCTGGCTTCGGCGGCCCTTGGTCGTGCCCGGTTGGCCTCGCGACTAGATCGGACGGAAGATGAGTTGCGGGAACGGGAACGGCTCTCCTCGTTGGGGATGTTGGCGGCGGAAGTGGCGCATGAGGTGCGGAATCCCTTGGCGGTCGTGCGGATGCTCTGGCACAGCGCGGTGAAGGATTTGCCCGCCTCCGGGGATCAGACCCGGGATCTGCGACTGATCGAGGCCAAGTTGGGCCAGATGAATAGCATTCTGGACCGCATCCTGAACCTGGCGCGGTCCGCAGATCCCGAAATGAGGGAACTGGATGCCGCGGAGTTGGTCGGGGAGGTGGTTTTGCTCACCCGGATCAAGCTGGCCACGGCCCGCGTCCGGCCGGACCTTAAGCTCCCGCAGCGCGGCACGGCTAAAATCCGAGGGGATCGTTCCCTCCTGGAACAGGCTCTGCTCAACCTGGTTCTTAATGCCGTAGAAGCGATGCCGTCAGGGGGAGATTTGCGTTTGGAGGTGAGGATGCGAAAGGAGGAAATCATCCTCGCCGTGCAGGATCATGGTGCTGGCATGAAAGAAGAAGTCATCGAGCGATTGTTTGAGCCCTTTCTCACGCGGCGGTCCGGCGGCACGGGTCTGGGGTTGGCGATGGTACGCCGAACCGTGGAGGTTCATGGGGGCAAGGTACGGGTCCAGTCCAGGCTCGGGAAAGGTACCCGGGTTGAAATCTGCCTTCCCAGGACAGGAACGGCGGAGGGCGGGAACATCCCCGTCAGCCCTATCGGGAATTAATTCAGCAGTTTTTCGAGTTCCTGATCCTTGGGAACCCCAAGTTCCAGGGCTCGGTTATAGTGACGCTTGGCCAGTTCCTTGGCAGGCGGGTTTTGGGTGGCGTAGATCACCGCGAGATTGAAATGAGCATCCCCGTAACTGTCGTCCAGTTCAATCGCCTTGCGGCACTCCTGCTCGGCCGCTTCCGCCAGCCCCTTGCGCGAGGAGGAGATGCCAAGATAGTTGCGGGTTTTGGCGTCGTTGGGATCGAGAGCCACTGCCCGGCTCAAAATCTGGATGGCATCGTCGTACTTTTCCTGTTGGACAAGGACGATGCCGAGAACCGAGTGGGAAAAGGAATCGTTGGGTGCAACGCGAACGGCTTCACGGAGGACTTTCTCGGCTTCGGGATATTTTTGCTGCTGAAAACGAACCACGCCAAGGTTGGAAAGGGCGTAAATCGACTGAGGGTATTTGTCCAGGATCTGCTGGTAGGCGGCAGCAGCCTCGTCGAACTTCTTTTCGTTGTAGAAGGCCGTGGCTTTGGCCGCCGTTTCCTTAAACTCGTCCGGAATGCGGGGTTTCTCGGCGTAGCTTTCCGGGCTGGCTGGTTTTTCGGCCGCGCTACTCAGAGTGGCAGTCCCGCCGGTGGCGGCGGTCGCCGCCGGTGCGGATGGTTCCGGGGCCACCAGCGAGGGGGCGGACACTTTCAGCATGTTTTGTTCTTCGTCACTGAGAGCGACGAGCGGGGAACTCAGGACCTCCATCTGGGTCTTTAGGGCTTCGGTGGAGACAGCGAGGTTCTTAAATTCATCAAGAACCAACCGGCGGGCGGCTTCTCGGCGGGCCTGCTCCTTTAACTGGCGATCGAGGATAGAGCGTAACATGGCATTTTCCTTGGCCAAGGTGGAGTCTGACTTTCCGGCGGTTCCAGCCATCTGGAGCTTGCCGGTCAGGTCGGTAATCTGCTTCTTGTAATCATCGTTGGCGCGGGCCAGTTCAGCAGACTTGGAATTTGCCTCTGCCAGCTTTTTTTCAAGAGAATCCACCTGACCACGCAGGGAGGCCATTTCCCCGGCGACATCCCCTCCGGCCGCCTTCCTAAGGCTTTCCTCGGTGGAAACAAGTTTGGCGCGCAGGGAGGAATTTTCCTGCTGCAGGGCCGCCACATTGGCATCTCCAGATGCACCGGAGGAAAGCCTCTCCTGCAACCCCTTTTTATCCGCCAGTGCCTGATCGAGATCTGCCTTGGCCTGTTTTAACTCCGTGCGGGCAGACTCCAAATCGCCGGTCAGTTGAATGATTTTTTGTCGAAGTGCGGAGGGATCATCAGAGCTTGCCTCCGAGGCAGGGGTTGCCGGAACCGACTCTTTCTTAACGGGAGATGGGGAGGGGGTCGGAGGCTCCGGCGCGGTGGAAGCGGGACTGGCGGGGGATGAGGATTTTTCCGCCGTGGCAGGAGTTGATGTGGTGGCTGAGGGAGGGACATTTTTCAGATTCGCCAGCTTCTCATTAAGGTATTTGATCCGGTATTTGACGATGGTGGGTTCCCATTCGGGATTCTCATTTTTTAGTTTTTCCAGGCGACTCAAGGCACTTTCGTATTTTTCACGTGCCTGGGAGTTTTGTCCTCCTTGGCTCAGTTTATCGCCCTCGTTGATCATCACATAGATCTGAAGGTAATCGTCTTGGGGCGAGGCCGCCGCCCTGACCGGGGAGGCTGTGGAAAACAAAGCCAGAATGGCCAAGGTGAGGAACTGAATCTGGCGGGTCACAGGAAAGGGAATTAGGCGATGAATGAAGGGGTCAAGCAAGTGAAAAAAGGGGTCGAGAAAGTGAAAACAACCCCCGTTGACGATAACTTTTACGCGTCTAGAAAGAAATATATGGAATTGGCCATGCCTCAAGGGGTGTTGGTGTTGAACCGTTTCTGGCAGGCGGTCCACATCTGCTCCGTTCGCCGCGCATTTAGCCTTCTTTACATGGGCCATGCGCAGGTGGTGGACGGGGACGGACAAGATTTCCGGACCTTTGACTTCCCGAGCTGGCGGCAAGCCAGTCAAGGGTACGAAGGCGATGATGCCTATCATACCATCAGCTTTCGGATCCGCGTTCCCCGGGTGATCGTTCTTATGCTGTTCGACCGCATCCCCAAGAAGGAGGTCAAGCTGACCCGGCAAAACGTCTTCGAAAGGGATGCCTTCACTTGCCAGTACTGCGGAGACAAGAAGGAGCGGAAGGACCTCAATCTGGATCACGTGATTCCGCGGGACCAAGGCGGTACCACCACTTGGGAAAACGTGGTCTGCTCCTGCATCCCTTGCAACACGCGCAAGGGCAACCGCCGTCCGCACGAGGCGACCATGAAGCTTGTGAAAAAACCCAAACGTCCCAAGTTGCGCACCTTCCTCAACGTGCAGATTTCCCGGAATGGGCCGGAGACTTGGCGCCACTTCCTCGATCTTGCTTATTGGAACGTCGAGCTGAGCGACTAGGAGTTGTCTCAACCCGGATCCTTTTATCCGGACGCCTCGGCAAGGCGTTCTCTCCAGGGGTGATCCTTTGCAGCTTTCCCAAATTCTTTTTTCGCCGCAACGAGTCCGGCTTTTTCCTGTTACTCGGGAGGGGATCTTTCTGGCCCATGCGGCGGTTGCGCCCATCACCGGTCCCGCCCGGGAGGCGATGGATGCGTGGAATCTGGAGGCGGCTTCGGGGCGGCAGGAAAGCGAGGCAGTTTGGAAGCGCGTCGCCAAGACCCGCGCAGTCGCCGCCCGGTTCCTGGGGTGTGCGGCGGAGGAGGTTTCTCTGCTCGGGCCGACGGCCTTGGGGCTTGGTCTGGTGGCGCTGGCGCTTGATTGGAAAACCGGCGACGAGGTTATTTTCGATCCCCTCGACTACCCGGCGAACGTCTATCCCTGGAAGGAACTACAGCGAAAAGGAGTCCGGGCGGTTTCGATCCAAAGAAGTCCCGGTGAACCCATCTGTTGGGAGAACCTCCGGTCTTTGACCGGTCCGAAAACCAGACTGGTCAGCTTGGCGACCGCCCACTACCTCAGCGGCCATCTTCCGGAGCTTTCCGTGATCGGATCGGAGCTGAAAAAAAGGAATATCCTGCTTTGTCTCGACGGAATCCAGACGCTGGGCGTTCTGCCGGCCGATTTTGCCGAGGCGGACTTTTTGGCGGCGGATGCCCACAAGTGGATGTTGGGTCCGGTAGGCGCCGGGGTGCTCATGGTGCGGAAATGGGCATGGGACCGGTTGCGTCCCCCCTTACTGGGTTCGTGGAACGTGGTCAGTCCGGATTTTTTGGCCCAGCCGGAAATTTTCTTTGAATCCGGCGGACGACGATACGAACCGGGAAGTTTGAATCTGCCCGGAATCGAAGGGATGAGAGCCTCGCTGGAACTGCTGGATTCAATCGGGCTGCCGGAAATTTCCGGCCACGCCCTTGCTCTGGCCCGGCAGGTGAGGGAAGGGGCCCGCCGGGCGGGTTTCGCTGTTTATGGCGGGGAAGGGGAAAACCGGGTTATCACGAGTCTGGTGGAGCCGTCGTCGGGGTGGGGCTCGATTAAGGAGAGGATGGAGGCGGCCAAGATTCGTGTTTCTTGGCGAAAGGAGCATGGGGGGAAAATGCTTTTGCGTGTTTCCCCCCACGTTTCCAACACCCCGGAGGAAATCGGGGAGTTCCTCAGACACCTGAAAAATTAAAGCGGATTCGATCGGATCAGACCGGCGGCTTGGGCGCGCCCGTAAAACTCCTTCAGCCCGGCGCGGCCGCGGGTGCCGAAATCCAAAGTTAGGTCGTTGACATACATACCGATGAATTTATCCGTCCGCTTTTCATCCATGCCACGGCTGAGCGGGAGGGCGTGGCGGACTCCGGCCTGCCGGTGATCCAAGCCATACTTCACGCTCTCCTGCAGGGTTTCCGTGACGGCGGCCATGACCTCCGCGCCCAAGGCGCGGCGCACGACGTTACCCCCCAGAGGTAACGGCAAGCCTCCGGTTTCCTGAGCCCACCATTTTCCCAGATCTTCGCAGAGGGTGAAACCCTCCTCGGCGTAGGTGAGCTGGCCTTCGTGGATGAGAAGACCCGCATCGACTTTGCCGGCCATGATTTCTTCCTGAATCCTGTCGAAAGGGACAACCACCGCGTGGAATTTTCCGTGCGGCAGGCCGAGATAAAGCTGAAGCGTGAGATAAGCGCTGGTCAGCAGGCCGGGCACGGCTAGGCGGAGTTTTTTGAGTTCTTCGCGGGAATATTTCTTTTTTGCCACCAGACAGGGGCCGTAGCCGTCCCCAAAGCTGGCTCCGCAGGGAAGCAGGGCATATTGATCCGCAATCGTGGTGTAGGCGTGAAAAGACACCGCGGAGACATCGAGCTCTCCCTTTTGGCAACGGCGGTTGAGCGTCTCAATGTCCTGTAGGATGTGCTCATAGTCGTGCCCGCGCAGGTTCACCAACCCCTTGGCCATGGCGTAGAACATGAAGGCGTCGTCCGCATCGGGGGAATGACCGAGGGCAAGCTTCATCTGGACAACTATCGGGCAAATACTTTTCTTTTACGATTACGTTTATCTTTACGAAACAGTCACACCGCAGATCTCGGTAACCTAATCGTAAATGTAAATGAGTCGCGGTCCGTTCCCCGGCGCAGGTCGATTAGTTATAATCTTCCTTCGTGACAGACGCGGCATCGCGGGATCCCAGCAACTCCGCCTGTTTGATGACGAGGGGGGTGGACTCGTCGAAACGGTAGGCATGGCAGTTGGGGCAGAGGAGGGCCTTTTTCAGAACGATGCTGCCGCAGCCTTCGCACACCTTGTAGTCGGCGGGCTTTGCCAGAATCTTGGCCGC
>RFWS01000161.1 GCA_009921985.1 bacterium
AAGCGACACCGTGGGCTCGGTCGCGATTTCGAGCACCGGCACGGTCAACGTCGCCTCGGGTAGCACCCTGACGGCCACGGCCGACAGCTCCATCTCCGGCACCGGCAAGGCTACCGGAGGAATAGTGGCCGTCTCCAATGGAGCCAAGCTTACCCTGGCGAACAACGCCACCACCACCACGAGCGATATCTCCGTCGGGGCCACCTCCTCCTTGGTGGGCACCGGTGGCACCACCGGAAAAATCGGCGGCTCTGGCCTCCTTGGCCCTGGCAACAGCCCTGGCATCCTCACCGCCGGCCAGGTGGACCTCAGCGGCGGACTCGATTTCGCCTTTGAATTTACCGGCACCGGCGCTCCCACCTACTCCAACGCCGGCGGCAGTCGAAATGATCTGCTCCATCTAACCTCGGGCAGTAATCCGTTTGTCGGATCCTTCAGTTCGGCCAACTCCATCAGCTTCTTTTTCAACGATGCCTCCCTCAGCGCCAGCCTCCTCGCGATCAACCCGTCCACCTATCTCGGTGGCTTTTATGTGGATAGCCTCAATTTTGACATCGCTTCCCTTCTTTCCTCCGCCACGAAAAGTTACTATGTCGTCGATGCCAACGGCACCTTCGGTTACAACGGCGTGAACTACAGCTTACTTTCTTCCGATGTCGCCAGCCGGGTGATCTTCGACAACGCCAACCAGACCGGCTCCGCTTTTGATACCGGCACCACCAGTGGCACCGTCCTGAGTGTGACCATGGTGCCCGAGCCCTCCTCCGCCAGCCTGTTGACCTTCGCCCTCTCCGGCCTCCTCGCCCTCCGCCGCCGCCGGAAAGCGTAGTCCTTGTATCCTCGTCTGGAGGCCAAACGCCTCGGTAGCGTAGCCTTCTCAGTATGTTTCTCTCTCCGCCCTAATCCTAATCTTTATCTTAATCTAAAACCTCATCCACACCGGCCAATGGTCACTGGGCACATTCGAATCCTGAAGTACTCCCGCCTTCCACTTGCCCCTTTCCACTAACTTCCCCCATCCAGGCGAAACTAAAATATGATCAAAATCAGATACCGGATATTTCCCCTCCGGATCTGGCTTAACCGTGGCCGCCTCTGGCCAGCGAAGTCCCGCTGCCACCGATAACCATCCTTCCTTCAGGAGCCCACGGATCGTCTTTTCCTTCATAAATTCCGGGTTCCTTAACGAGCAGTTAAAATCTCCCGCCACAAGAATCGCATCTTTTGCCGGATCCAAGCCCCGTTTCTCCCAGTCCTTGCGCAAATACTCCATCGCCTTCTCCCTACGTTTGGCCGAGGCATCCCTTCCACCCCGATTGCTTTTTAAATGGAGCGTGTAAACGGTCATTCCGTTCTTTTTCGTGCCGAGCCGTGCCCCCAGAAAACCCCGAACCGGTCGGTCCGGCGTCAGCGGCAGGGTGTGGAAGGCCACTTCCCACGAATCCCGGATCGGCACCTTGCTGAGGATCGCCACATTTTGCACCGGCAGTTCTGAGTCCTCGTCTGCCGCCCGCTGAAAGCTTGAAACCGCCCGCCACGGATACTCCCGTGCCACCCGTCCCAATGCCTCCCGGTCCACCACCTCCTGCACCAGCAAAAGATCCACATCCAGCTTCCGGATGGTCTTCTCGGTCTCCGCTTCATGCCGTGAGCGGTCGAATGGTCAGGTTCCACGTCGCGACACTTTCCGGCAACCGACCCGGCTTTTCCAATACCCGCTGACTATGGCTAGCTGGTGGTAACGGCAGCCCTGCCCAGACAACACCTCCCGCAACTATCCCGAGAGCCCATAAGCCTCCTAAAGCGCAATAAATCCTCATAAAGGATTTAACCCGTTTTTTGGTCAAGGGATGCGGTGATATTTATGGAGATCAGGCATACGCCGCTCTTTATAATCCGTTCACCTTCCGCTCGCCGTGTCTTGGCCTGCGGCTAAGCTAATTGCACGGGCCTGTGGCGAAACTGGCAGACGCGACAGACTTAGGATCTGTTGGGGCAACCCATGGAGGTTCGAGTCCTCTCAGGCCCACATTTATTCACTCCTGTTCACGACTCGTTATTTCATGACACCTTGATCCCTTGGACCTCACTTACCGGTCCCCATTCTTAGACCAGTATGATCAGGGTTTTACAAAAATCCCTGCGCTGGGTTGTGCCCTGTGCATGGCTACTGGCGCCCTCCTCCCTCTATGCGGTGGATGAGGAGACTGCCAAGACCATCAGCGATCTCAAAACTCAGGTCCAGGCCCTGATGGACGAGGTCAAAAAACTCAAAGACCAAGTGGCCAGCGGAA
>RFWS01000162.1 GCA_009921985.1 bacterium
CTGGCCCCGTCCGATGCCCGGGCTTGGCTCAACCTCGCCACCGCCAAAACCGGCTCCGATCAATTTGCGCAAGCCGTTCCTTTTGCCGAGCGCGCCACCCAGCTCGAGCCACAAAATCGGGCCGGATGGAGTTTGCTCGCCGCCCTCTACGCCGAACTCCAACGTCCTGACGACGCTGCCGCCGCGCTGGAAAAAGCCAAAGCGCCTGCTCCGGTCGCACATTGACGGATGCGGCCACGGCGTAATACTCAGTCCATGAAAAGGAATCTTCTTGTCTGCCTGGCGGGTCTCGCCCTTGTCACTTTGGCTCAGGCCGGCCCCTGCCCGGATGCCTGCCCAAACGTCTGTGGATCCGAAAAGTCCTGCTGTCCCGCCAAAAAACAGAGTTGTCGCGGCGTGCAGTTGGAGCGCGGGGGGAGTCCGGCCTCCGCCTATTCTTCCAAAGGTGCGCCTCGGATCAAATAGCCTCGGATGAGATTGGTTTTCGTCGGCCTCTTCCTCGCGCTTCTGACGATCTCCACGCCAGCACAGGATCAAAAGGGGGAATCCGCACCACTGCAGGCCCTCATCGTCAAAACTCCGGAACAAAAAGCCAAGGCGGAGGCTCTGATTCCCTCCTACCCCATCAAGACCTGTCTGGTTTCCGGTGACGCCTTGGGCGGGATGGGGGAAACCGTGGATGCCCTCTATGGAGACCGGCTCCTGCGCTTTTGTTGCAAAGGCTGTGTCAAATCTTTCAACAAAAATCCCGCCCAATACCTGCCCAAGCTCGAAACTTCAGCCAAGCCGGCCTCCTGATCTCCGTGTCATAAAACGCAACCCGCCTTGACGGGTCCGGCAAAGTTCGTACGATTTCCTTACGCATTCCGAGATCCTTGGTCGCAAGATCAAGGGCCGCCAACCGGGGGTGGAGATCCCACGGTGGCTGGAAGGAGGCCCTCAGCCCTCTTCCGATGTGCGATCCCTCCCCGGGATCGAACAAAGTTCTCCGCGAGGCCAACCGCCCGCACAGGAATGTGCCGGCGGTTTTTTAGTGCCCCGCTTCGGGATGCGTCGCCGAAAGGAGACGCATCAACATGAGCACGGCAACCCTGCAGGCCCTCGGGGCCTTCCTCAGCATCAAGATCGATCCGGAGAATCCGGATCACCACCTCTGGAACAACCACGGCACCTGGTGGATCCATTACACCATCCACCAGGCCGACTACACTAAGCGTCGGATCCGGGTTTCGCTCGAAACCCGGAACCTCCGCGAAGCCCGGCAACGTCGGGATGCCCTTCTGGCCCATCTGGAGGCTGAAGGCATTGAGGCAACCTGATCTTTGTCCTGGCGGTAGGTTCCATCCCTCCGCCGAATTGAATCCTGCTAGGTCTGCTGGAAGTTGGCCCGCCACAGCAGAAAAAAACCCAGGATCTGCAGTCCCAGGTTGGGCACCCAGACAATTAGTTCAGGATAGGCTCCACCCCTGTTTTTCAGCCCTTCGGCCAGCAGGATCAGGGCGTAGTACGCCATAACCACAAAAAAGCTGACCACGATTCCGATCGAGGTCTCTTTCCTTTGCACCCGGATCCCCAATGGAATTCCGACCAGAAGCAGGGTGAAGGGAGCCAAGGCAAAACTGATCCGCTTCTGCATTTCTGTCAGCATGGGATAGACCTGCTTGGGATCGATGTAGCCCTGTATCGGGGAAACCACCCGCCCCACGAGGTCCCCCATCGCGGCGATGCGGATATCCTTCAAATCCTCGGGATTGATCAGGTTTTTCAGGGAAATCTTAAGGGGAAGCTGGTCCGCGCTTATTCCGGCCCGGATGGAATTCAGGTCCGCGCCATTCTCTCCCCTCTCCTCCTGCCGGGCTTTTTGCAGGGTGATAGTCAGGCTGAGGTCGTCCAGATCCGCAGAAATGGTCCCTCTCTCCGCCCGAATATTTCTGCGCGGAACACCGCTTGAATCAGTTTCCCAAATGTGGATATCGGTAAGGTCGGTGCCTTTTTTTTCTCCCACATAAATCCGGTACCCGGGGAACCGGTCCATCGGCTCTCCCGCCCGGATCAGAAAGGCCGGGTTATCCCGTCCGATATCAAGAAGGATGGAGTGAAATTTTTGGAGGGTTAGGGGCACCACCACGGCGTTGTTATAAAAACAAACGCCGGACACAAACAGACCGAAGAGAATGACCGGAGCCACCAAGGGAATCAGCCCGATGCCGGCCGAGCGGATGGCCTGCAGTTCCAGGTCCTGCGACATCCGGCCGAAAACAAT
>RFWS01000163.1 GCA_009921985.1 bacterium
CTCCGGACCCAGCTCCCTCCCCGGTAGGAGAACGACCGGCCGACAGGAACAAAAGCCCGGGCGACATTGGAGATCATCCTCACTTGGATTTCCGGATTCCGTCTGGAGTATCCCGGCGTCCACCCACCCAAGCCCATTTGCATAACGGTTTTCCCAACACTATGGGCAGTGTCGGCCTCCCGCCTATCCTTCAGGATACGGTATATCCCCACGCACCAACCACTACATCTTGTCGTACTCCCGTCAACCCCTTCCCATAACCGCCCGTTTGTTATTCACATCGCCGGTTCAAAAACCCCTGTACAACCCCGCCTCAGCGACGTGGGGTCAGACCCAAGGTCTGACCCCAGCCCTGTCCCCGGGTCTGACCCCAAATTTTTTTCACGAGGGCCGCATCTTTTTTCAAAAATCGAAGTTTTATGATCTATGGCCAGAAAACGAAGAGTTTGCCCACCCGGCGAGATCTTTCATTTGTGCAACCGAGCGGCGGGCGGGCTGACTCTTTTTCAAAATTCTTTTGATTACCTTCAATTCACTCAGGTCGTCCGTGAGGCCCTGCAAAAATTTCCGGTCTGTCTGTATGCCTACTGTGTTATGCCCAATCACTGGCACTTCCTGGTTCAGGCTCGAAAACCCGGAGCCATCAGCCGTTTTATGCACTGGTTTGGAACCACTCATGCCGCGCGATACCGAAAATCCCAAGGAACCACCGGACGGGGAGCTGTTTATCAGAACCGCTTTCGATCTCACCCCGTGAATGGATCGTGCGCATTTTTCAAAACGGCCGCCTATATCGAAAGAAACGCAGCCTCCGCCGGCCTCGTCCAAGAGGCCGCGGCATGGCCCTGGACCAGCGCAAAAAGCCCACCCAGCCTGCCATTAACAACGTGGCACTACCCAAAACCAAAGAACTGGCTCCGCTTTCTTGCCGACCCGATCGATCCAGCAACCTTAAGACAACTCCTGCAAAGCGAAATCAGCGGCCAGGCGTTTGAGAGCTTAAAGAACGAAAAAACAGGAGTTTAAGGACGGCCAGCTTCGGCAGAAACGGGGGCAGCAAGCCCCGACTCCTCCTCTTCAGGACCGCTCGTACTGCGAAGACGATAAACCTTGGCCTTTCCGGAAGGCTGTTTATCCGGCAATCCAAAGACCGCAAAAATAGCGGATTTGAAAGCATCCCCCGCTTTCTCCATCCCCTTGCCATCATCCTTGGAGGTTTCCAATTTCCCTGGTCCCTCGCCCAAGGGATTGGATGGTTTGGCCAAAACCGCGACCTCTCTTTGAGAGGAGGCCAATCGGCTCACCTTGCTTCCCGTCCCTTCAAAATCTTCGATGTAATAAACCTCCCCACAAATCGAGGGTTCATAATAAACCTGCCGGTCATCCGCCAGTGTGGCCATGAGCGAGGAGTTGGGGGAGAGGACTGCCTTCCGCCCAAACACCTCCACCATCAGCGGCGCTCTCATGGCTGGACCCGGCCTGACGATGACACTTGGGCGTCCTTGTTCATCTTTTCCGTAACTCACCCGGTACTCCTGGCCGGCAAAATCCACGGTCCGACTGAGGGAACCAGGAGCCAATTCTTCCAGCAAGGCGCCCGTTTCATCCCGGATCTCTAGGCGCATGGTTTGCTCATTGCGAACGAGACACGCTCCCCTGGGTTGCTCGATACCCGCCACCAATCCAGCGGCTTTTTGACCGGCAGCGTCCAGAGCAGCGTCTGCCATGGGGGCGAAGGTTGACCATAAAATGCCCAGCACAACAGCTGGTATCTTGCCCGGACGCATGGTCTATTCATTGGGATTCCGCTGGACGTTCGTCCAGTTTTTTTTGTGCAGGGTACTTCATCGATGTGAAAAACCGTATTTTACGGGTAAGGGTTGAGCCGTGGTTTCCTCGCTCAAAGAATAGTGGCAAACAGCCATCCTCTTTCCCCTTCGAACAACACCGTTCACATCTCTTTTAGCTTCTGGGCGCGCTCCTTGTTTTTTTCATCATTCAAGGCCTGAATTTCCTCAGGTAAGATCGACCTTGCCGGCAGGGCCAACGCTCCCTTGGTGAGGTTGGTGTCGATCGTCGGGGCATAGACCACCCGGCCGTTCACGATCACCACAAGAATGAACCCTCTTCCCGTGTTGGTGGCCACCTCCAGCTTGGTCTTTCCGAAGTCGTCAAACTCCACCACCACCGTGCCGTCGGTCAACGTGCGCACCTGCCGGATATCTTTTTCGGAAAGCTCGGGAATGTTGCG
>RFWS01000164.1 GCA_009921985.1 bacterium
GCTGCCCGATGCCGCGGCGTTGGTGGAAACGCTTGCGGAAATATTCGCGCTGGGATCCGCGGCATAAGTGCCCCCGTACCAGTTGGCGGCGTTGCCGGGGTAGCTGGTGCTCTGGTTCTCAAATCCTGAGTTTTGCAAAATAGAGGAAGCGGAGCTGATGTAGGGAAGGCAGAAAAGAGCAACGGCAAGAGTGATGCGGAGCTTTAAGTGGCTTTTAGGGCGCAATTTGATTTCTCCTAAAGTAATTACTATACACCTTACACACATTTTTCCTTTGTCAATGGGTAATTACAATAACAACTAAAATCATAAACTGCTGATAAACAATAGCTAAATGTGGTGCTTTTCAGTTTACATGGTTTCATTTCGGGATCAATTTCGGCGGAGAAACTTCTCGTGTAAGTAAGACCGAAACATGATTAAGCCCTCAAATCCATCTTCCGGGAAACGGAATCAGGATTCCAAGCAGGCCAGGGACATGTTGAAGACGGGGGATTCGGGGCGCCCTCGCAGTCTCCTCTCGCTTTGCCTGATCGTGGCCGCCTCCATTCATGTCCTAGGACTTTTGGCCTTTGGAACTTACACCCTTTTCAAAGGCTCCGTACCGCGGATGCCGTTCACCAGTGAAGGTGGGGTACCTGTGGAGGATGTGGGCATGGAGGCGCCGCCCACCGAAGAGATTCCTGAAGTCACCGAGGATTCCGGCATGGCCAGTGAGGCCGCCACGATGCCCAACGAATCCACAGAAAAGGAGGCTGACTCGGTTTTGACTGTGGCCGGCTTATCCTCTTCTTCGCTACCCATTTCCTCTGTCCCGCCCTCCCCATCCGCAACGGCAGTTTCTTCCACCGCAGTCGCAACGATGAACGCAAAAGGAGGATCCAGAGCGGGTGCCAAGGCCTCGGCGATCAATTTTTTTGGTGTGAAGGGGGAAGGAACCAACGTTTACTTTGTCGTGGATCTTTCCGACAGCATGTTGGAACCAGAGCGGGGTGGAATTGCCGGCTTTGCTGCCGTGAAAAGCAGCTTGAAGCAGATGGTGCAGAGCCTGGATGAAGCCACTCGTTTTAATATTGTGGTGTACGGGGCGGCCGGGGTGGACCGGTTTGAGGTGGAGAGCCAACCGGCCACTTTGGAACACAAAAAAGCCGCCGGCGCTTTTATTGAAAAATACAATAACTCTTCGGAACGTCGGGGCACGCAGGTGAACAACTACCGTCCATCTGTTCCTGTTTTTGGGATTATCCAGAACGATCGAGGTTCCGACAGGGTGACGACCCGCCTGGACCTGGGTCTTTTGGCGGCCCTGGAAGGAAGGGCAGACACGATTTTTCTGATTTCCGATGGCAAGGCGCCCACCCTCGCCGAGGACAAACGGGAGGAGGCCCGGGCCGCCTGGAAGGATGCCGCCCTGTCGGATGCGGATCGGTCGAAATACCAGAAAGAAATGGAAAAATGGAAAAAGGACTATGCCAAGTTCAACGAGGAAATGCAGGTGTACCGGGAAAAGTACAAGGATTTGCTGGCCAAAAGGGAGGAAAAAATCCAGGAAGCCAAAGCCAAGGGCCAGGGAAAGATCCGAGAGGGAAATCAATTTGTAGATTACGGAGTCAGGATTCCCGGTTTGCCTCTGGCCCCCGAGGAGCCAAAGCAACCCGAGGTGCCACGTCCGAAAAATGCCGGCAAAGTGGTCAAAGAGACGGGCGATTTGTATGACGAGGCGGGACTGATTCGCCGGATCCGGGAAGTGGCAGACGAGATTTATCGCAAGGCTGGGGAGGCTGCCCCATCCATTCACACGGTCGGATACATGTCCAAATCCTCGGAGACAAAATTTCTGCAGGCTTTGGCAGTCAAAAACAATGGATCCTTTAAGGCGATCTCCAAACCGGTTAAAATCACGACCCAATGAATAATAGCCCACCGGTCAAAAAATCTTTTTGGGCGCTATGGAATATGTCGTTTGGATATTTGGGGATCCAAATGGGTTGGGGATTGCAGATGGGAAATATGTCTTCGATTTACGAATACCTTGGGGCGCGGGAGCAGGATCTTCCTCTTCTCTGGTTGGCGGCCCCGCTGACAGGACTTTTAGTGCAGCCCATCATTGGGCATGCCAGTGACCGGACCTGGCATTCTATTCTTGGTCGTCGGCGTCCGTATTTTCTTGGTGGGGCCATTTTTGCCTCGATGGCCCTCTTCCTAATGCCGAAATCTTCCGCCTTGTGGATGGCGGCC
>RFWS01000165.1 GCA_009921985.1 bacterium
GCTGCATCATCCGGTTTTCCATCGGGACCACCGGGCGACGCATGATCGGTTGCTGGGGCGGGCGGACCACCAGAATCACCTGGCACACGGCGATGGTGATCAGGCTGAGCACCACCAAGGCCATGCAAATTTTCACGTATTTTTCCGGACGGATGAGGGTCTCTTCGCTCATGTCATAAGATTACCCGCCTGCCGCACCCCCGCACAAATCGTTCTTTTGCTTAACTTACGGGATGACTTTCCCATCTTCTCTCAAGGCGGGGGAGATTCCCCGCCGGCTGTTTCCATTGGCGCCACCCTGACTCCGGAAGGAACCCCCAGGCCGGATGCGGGGGAAAAGCTTAAGAAGGAAACCGGCAACTCAAGACTCTTGAGCCCCCGACAGCCTTCGAAAGCCCCGTCCCCAATGGATCGGACGGAAGATGGAACCGCCAGAGCCTCCAGCTTTTCGCAATCCTGGAAGGCCCGCCTGCCGATCCGAAGCAGGCCTTTCGGAAGCAGGATTTTCCGGAGTTTTCGACATTCCCGAAAAGCTTCCTCTCCGATCGATTGCATCGTCCCGGGCAAGGAGATCTCCCCCAAATTCTCACAACCAAAAAAGGTGTGTTCGGGAATTTCCGTCAGGCCGGGATTGAGGGAAATTTTTTCAAGGCTTTCGCATCCCTTGAAGCAATGCTTGCCGATCTCCACCGTGTGGGGAGGCAAACTCAGTCCGGTTATTTTTCTGCAGTTCAGAAACACGTGGGTCCCCAAATGGGTCAGGCCCTCGGAAAGCTTCACGTCAACGAGTTCCGTACAATGCGAAAACGCGTAATGGCCGACCCGTCGTAATTTCGGGGGAAGCTGCAGCGAGGCCAATTGAGGGCAGTATTGAAAAGCACCCTCCCCGATAGAGTCCAAACTCTGGGGAAAATGCGCCCTCACCAGCAGTTCGCAGTTCGCAAAGGCATTTCGGCCGATTTTTGTGATGCCCTCCGGGAGAGAGATCTCGTAGAGGCTGTCGCAATGCTGAAATGCCCTTTCAGGAATCTCCGCAAGCCCCTTGGACAGCTGGATTCGGCTTAACCGACCACAATAGGAAAAGGCCTCCTTACCGATGGAAGTCAGGGCCGGGGGAAAAATAATAAAATTCAGGTTGTCACACCCCCAAAACGCCCGATCACCGATTTGGGTGACTCCGGCCGGAAGACTGATTCCGGTGATGCCGACCTTTTCCCGAAAGGCCTGATTCCCAATCTTGGTGACCGGCAAACCCTCGATGGATAAGGGCACCTCCACCTGACCCGGGGGCCCCTGGTAACCGGTAATCGTCACCTCCTGCCCCTCCACCTGATACCGAAAAGGTGTCACCGGACTTTGCCCCTGTGCCAAAAAAGGAATCAGCAAAAGCCCTGCCAAAAACCGGGGAAACAAGAGGTGGCACAACCGCAGGAGTCGCATGGTGAATTTCTCGGATTTATTTTAGTAAACCGATCTTTTCATAAAACCAGCCGTGTTTTAGGCTTTCGGACTGCTCGTACGGCTAGGTAGCTCAGTTGGTAGAGCAGCGGACTGAAAATCCGCGTGTCGCCGGTTCGATTCCGGCCCTAGCCACCTTTACTTCTTTCCCCCTGCCCCGCAGAGAGTTGCACCCTAAGGGCCATTATCTTTTGGCCCTCTTACAACACTTTTTTACAACAAACTCTCCCAAAAAAGAATCGAACCAGGAGTTCGATTCCACATTTTCACGGCGCGCATAGATCAACTGAAAACTTGCCGCAACGAACATTTCTTTTTCTTCATCGGGCCGCCGGGGCGCTCCGCGCTAGATGAAGTGGAAGTATTAAGATGAAGTAAGTCCGTAACTACCAGCTGTATGTTGCGTTAATCCTAATCCTAATCCTAATCTTAATCTGGCCGTGAGGCCTGCCCCGACTTCAGTTCGTTTACCCCGATTCTTATCGGGGCTACGGAAATCGGCCTGCCCCGACCAGCGTCGGGGGTCCTCCGAGTTTTATTGAGGATTGATAGCGGATTAAGGATTACTACCGAGGACGCCGTATCATCGCCAAACCTAGACGAAGTTTTTTAATTCGTCCGCGAATACGGTTCGTGACTAATAAACAGGCGGCAGGCCGTAAATCCTAGGCGCCCCAAACAGTTGATTCGTCCGCAGATCTTTCACTTGTATGCTTATGTATTCCTGTAGGGAGTTGTTGCCC
>RFWS01000166.1 GCA_009921985.1 bacterium
TTTGCTGGATATCGTAAACGGCGAGGGGATCGACTCCGCTAAACGGCTCGTCGAGCAGCAGAACGGTCGGGCGGGTCACCAGACAACGGGCGATGGCGAGCCTTCTTTTTTCGCCGCCCGAGAGTTGGATCGCGCGGCTTTTCACAAGATTGTCGAGACCGAGCTCCACCAAAAGCTCATGGCACCGCTCTTTTCTTTCCTGATCGGTGATGGGTAGGGTTTCCAGGATCGCCAGAAGGTTTTCCTCCACCGTCAGGCGGCGGAA
Organism: bacterium; assembly: GCA_009921985.1. Lineage (GTDB taxonomy): Bacteria > Verrucomicrobiota > Verrucomicrobiia > Methylacidiphilales > Verrucolacustridaceae > Verrucolacustris. Next base: position 266 of record RFWS01000166.1, read on the forward strand.
GACCGACTCCTCTTGCGGCAGGTACCCGATGCCCCGACGCGCCCGGCGGTACATCGGCATCCCCGTGACATCCTCTTGCGCCAGTTGCACGGTGCCGGCGGTGGGTCGGACCAAGCCGACTAGCATGTAAAAACTGGTGGTTTTGCCGGCTCCGTTAGGTCCGAGGAGTCCCACCACCTCTCCCGGGCGAACGCCCAGATCCACTCCGTTCACCACATTTCTTTCCCCGTACCGCTTGACCAGTCCCATGCAGGAAAGAAGAAAATCCCCCGTCACCGGGGTCCGGGATGAAGGTGAGTCAGCTGTCTTTTTGCTCAAGGCTTTTGCAGCATCACCCGGCTAGCACCTTCGGTGAGCATTTTTTCCTCTTCGGGGAAGAGAATGATCTTATCCGCAAAAACAGTTTTATCCTGAGAAACAGCCTTCGGCTGTTTCGTAACCTTCAGCAGGGTTAATTTCTTTTCCTTTATGTTATAGATGGCCTTTTCACTCCAGGTTTCCGAGGTCCCATCCTTCCGCTTGATCACCACTTCTTCCCGGGCTTCCACGTTCTGAACCGAATCGTCCTCCGCAAAGAACACCGTCATTTCCTTGGAAGTCATGGTGAAGCGTGGTTCGTCCACTTTGACGTTCCCCCTAAACAATCCCTGTTTTTGGCCCTTGGTCCTACTGAGGTTCAGGTCAAGAGTGTCGCTGGTGATAACGGTTTGGCCGCCACTGGTTGCAGGGGTACTCGGATTGGTGGAATTCTGGGTAAGGCCGATTGCCACCATGCTAAGGCTGGCCAAGAAAGAGAGAAGGATGGTCATGGGGAGGAGCTGCTTAAAACGACCCGGACACGGTTGTAAAGGATGCCCGAGGAATCGGCCACGTTCCAGTCGATCCCGTTGGCTGAAATCAGCAGTGTGGGGCGCTTGACCAGAATTCCGGAATCCGAAGTCAGCTTGTTTTCTTTTCTCCAGAAATCGCTCCGGGTGGCGGTGATCTCCGTCTCAGGCTTGCCCTCCGAGTTGTACAATTCGACGTTCAGATCCTCGATCTTCAGCTGGTTGGGGCTCACCACTGTGGCCCTTTTGCCTTTGACCAGGGCGGTCGGGCGCCCAGAAGAGTCGGTTTGGGGAAGGGAAAAGTTCTGAATCACCGAACCGATGGGAAATTCGGGACCATTGCCAGCCCGGAGCGTGGTGATCGCAAACAAGGCAAGCAAGAGCGCGGAGGTTTTACGACACGGCATAGAGGATCCGATTGACCTGACGGAGAAGTTTTTCTACCTGCGCAAGCGGGAGCATACTGGCACGATCCGAAAGGGCCTTGGCGGGGTGAGGATGGGCCTCAAGAAAGAGGCCATTGATGCCGGCTGCAGCCGCGGCCCGGGCCAGGGCGGGGATGAAAGTCCGGTCCCCGGAAGTGACCCTGCCACCGGAAGGGCGTTGGACGGAGTGGGTGGCATCAAAGATCACACGGTGGCCGCGATTCCGCATGGTCACCAGGCCGCGCATATCGACCACCAGGTCACCCTGGCCGAAGGTGGTGCCGCGTTCCGTGATCCAGGCTTTGCGACAGCCACCTTTTTTTAGTTTTTCCATCACCGCATCCACGGACTCCGGGGTAAGGAACTGCCCCTTTTTCACATTCACGGCTTTTTTGGTTTTGGCGGCGGCGAGCAGCAGGTCGGTTTGCCGGCAGAGGAAGGCGGGGATTTGCAGGATATCAACCACCCGTGCAGCCAGGCGGGCCTCTTCGGGGGAGTGAACATCGGTCAAAACCGGGACTTTGAGGATGCGTCGAATGGCCGCCAATTCCCTCAGGCCAGCGCGAAAACCCGGGCCTCGGGGAGAGGCAATGGAGGTGCGGTTGGCTTTGTCGTAACTTGCCTTGAAGACGTAGTCCCAACCG
>RFWS01000167.1 GCA_009921985.1 bacterium
AATACTTTCCCCCTGCCCGGACGCTTAGCTTAGCGGTAGAGCGCCTGCTTCACACGCAGGAGGTCACTGGTTCGATCCCAGTAGCGTCCAATCACCTATTCCCCTTGGACCAGCGGTCCGCCACCACCGCGATCACCAGATCCCCCAGCACGTTCACGCACGTCCGGCACATGTCCAGAAACCGGTCCACCCCCAAAATCAACGCAATCCCCACCCCCGTTCGGGCAGGATCCACCCCCAGCGAGGCCAGAATCGCCGCAAGGATCGGCAAGGTGCCCCCCGGGACGCCGGCCGTTCCCAAACTACCGATGATGCACCAGCCCGCCACGATGGCCTGCTGACCCAGATTCAGATCCACCCCGGCACTCTGGGCCAGAAACAAAACCGTCACGCCCTCATACAACGCCAGCCCGTTCTGGTTGGCGCTCGCTCCCGCCGTCAGGACAAACCGGGACACCTGGGGCCGCAATCCCAACGCCCCCTCCGCCGCCCGGATGGAGACCGGCAGCGTCGCGTTACTGGAGGCGGTGGCAAAGGCCGTCGACATCGGTTGCCTCACCCCCGCCCAGAATTTTTTCAGGTTGTAATCCGTCAATCCCCGCAACACCGCCGGGTAGATCCCGAAAGCCTGCAAGGCCAAGGCCAGCAGAACCGCCACCACAAAAACTGCTAGGTAACTGAGCAACCCGGGCCCCGTCCGGAAGAACGACATGCAGGTCAGGCAAAAGACCGCCCCGGGCGCCCACGCAATCAGCCCATCAATGATCTTCGTGCAGAAACCAAACACCCGGTCCGACCCTGCCTGTAAAGGGGCGGAAAGTTTCCTTGGGGAAACCATCAGGACCACCCCCCACCCCAACGCCACCGCCAAAAGAACCAGCATCATTTTCGCCGAGGATGAAAACCCGAACCAGCCGGCCAGTAAGCCAAAGGGATCGTCCGGAATCAGCGACACCGCCTTGGCCAAAGGCCCGGAACTTCCCGCAAGATTCAACTCCTGCGGCGGCGGTGCTTGAATGGCTGGGGCTTTCCCGGGCTTCCATACATTCACCAACCCCAGGGCCACCACCACACTCAGCGAGCTGAGCAGCAGGGTCATGGCCAAGGAAATCAGGGCCGTCCGCCCCAGATGAAAAAGACTCCCCGCCGAAGCCACCCCCAGGGGCAAGGCCGTCAACAGGACGGGAATGACCAGAAGAAAAAGAATCCGCAGAAACAGGTCACCCCATGGCTCAATCCAAGCCTGCAGAAAAGGCCCCGCCCCGGGATCCCACGCCCGCAGGCCCAACCCCGCCACCATCCCCGCGAACAACCCAGCCAACACCCACCAAGGAGAACGTTGTTTCACGGGCCAAAACTATCAAAAACCACGGCTTTGCCTATCCACGGCCTGCCCATCCCAAGGGAGACAGGCCCACGGTTGTCCTGCCCCGCCTCTTTAAAAATTCAGCGCTCCGACCGTTAGAGACGCTTACCCCTAACCGTCCCTGCGGGTGTTTGAGCCTTAAATCTCTGACCCGCCACATGGACGAGTAAGGGTACTCGTCCCTACCAAACAAAAAACCCCGAGGTTCACACCTCAGGGTTCTTACCAACTTAATCTTAATCCTGCGCCTTAATCCGCCTTCTTCCGCCCTACAGCGCCTCTTTCTCAGCAGTAAGGTCGCTAATCCAAGCGCCACCAGACTAGCGCTGCCCGGTTCCGGCACCCCGGAGACCTCCAAGGTCCAACTATCGAACCTGGCTGTCGCCCCCGTCTGCATGTCGGCCACCGTCAAGGTCCAGAGGTTGCTCGCCAGCAGACTGCCATTGAAGGCGGTCCCCAGATCAAAGGTCTGGTTCAGGCTGGTAGCGCTGCTGCCAAAGGGATCCGAGCCCGTCACCCCCAGTCGATCCAGCACCACGGCCGATCGCTGCACCTCGGTACCGATGCCATAAAGCAGATTCGCCTTGATCTGCCCCAACCACATCGGTTGGACCGGGTTCGGACTGGACAGCACCAGATTCACCCGGACCTGGGTGATCTGATCAAACAAGAGGCTCGGGTTGAGCGTGACAGAACTGGAATATTGCCCCGGATCCGGAAGGTTCACCCCTACCGAATTGGTCTGACTGACGATTTGCAGCAAGGATTGGCTACGAGCTTCCGGCGCCAAAACA
>RFWS01000168.1 GCA_009921985.1 bacterium
GGGGACCACAGCCGAGGCGGGGGTAGCCTTGGGAGGTGCGGCGGCTCCGGCGACCTGGGAAACCTGGGCTTCCTTGGCGGCCAAGGTACCCTGCAGCTGGGCAATCTGCTGTTTGAGATCGACGTTTTCCTTGCTGATCCGGGCAATTTCCGCGGCGTTCTGGATGCCGGTGTTGGTCAGGCTAAGGGCGAAGTCAATTTTGGCCTTTTCCATGGCAGCCAAGACCTCTTCGCGTTCGGCAGCGTTGGGCCTTGCCTCGAGGTATTTTTGGTAAAAGTAAATTGCGCTAATGGGATCGCCGAGTTTGTCTCCATAGAGAAGTCCGATTTGCAGGTAGGCCTTCGAGACATTGGGGTTGACCGAGATGGCTTTCTCAAATTGTTTGATGGCGGCTGGATAATTTAGGTCGGCCACGTCCTTGGTGGCTTGGCGAAAAAACGGATTTCGTTCGTCTTCGGCATCAGAGCCCGGAGGGGTTTGAGAGCAAGAAACCAAAAGCACGGGGATGAGGATCGAGGCAAGGAAACGAAGTCGATTCATCGGGTTATCTTGGTCAGCCAGAGGGGATTCCGCAAGCCAAGGGTTTGCCTTGGCTGAGGCTAAAAGGCGGGATATGATTCGTGTTTTCGGGGTCATAGCTCAGTTGGTAGAGCGCCTCAATGGCATTGAGGAGGTCTGGGGTTCGAATCCCCATGGCTCCAGACGAAGTCTGGAGCCATGAGTTCTGGAGCCATGAGTCCCATATCGCCGGAGGCGATTTTTGGATAGCGCGGGGCAGGTCTGAGGGGGCGCAATTCCCGCCCTTTGAAAGGTCTGAGGGCGCGCATTGCGCGGGCGCGTAAGCACCCAATCCCCATGGCTCCACATCGGTCGTATTCATGCTAAAAACCTCTTATGGCCGATTTACTTCCTTCCATGAAAGGCAAGGTTGTCCTGATTACCGGGGCGACGCGGGGAATTGGCCGGGCCGGAGCGGAGGCGATGGCCATGCTTGGCGCAGAGATAATTCTGATTGGTCGCGATGAAAAACGACTACAAGAGACCCAGACCGACTGCCTGGCCAAGGGGGCCGCAGGGGTTCGCATTTATCTGGCTGACCTGAGTCTTCGCAAGGCCGTGGCAGACTTGGCCCATCGCGTGACTGCATATGAGCCCTCGCTGGACATCCTGTGGAACAACGCTGGGGGCTGGTTTGCAGAACGGGTCCTGACGTCGGAGGGGTATGAGATGACCTGGGCGATGAACCATTTGGCCTACTTTGACTTCACCCAACTACTCTTTCCGCTGCTGGAAAAATCGGACGATCCGCGGGTGCTCTGCACAGCTTCCGAAGCCCACCGCTGGGGACAAATGGAGTGGGACAATCTGCAGGGGGAAAGGAAGTGGGACGGATGGAAGGCTTACTGCAATTCCAAGTTGGCCAACCTTCTTTATGTGGCCGAGCAGGGACGGCGGCTGGGTGATTCCGGGATCCGGATTTCGGCGGTTCATCCGGGGTTGGTGAATTCCGCGTTCGGGGAGAAAAACCGAGGAATTCGTTCGCGTGCCTTCCTTTGGCTGAAGCGGTCCTTTGGGCGTACAAATGAACAAGGGGCGGACACCGCCGTCTGGCTGTCCGCCCGTTCGGAATCACCCAGCCAAGGGGGATACTTCTCCAACCGGGCGACCAAGACACCCTCGGCGGCGGCAAGAAACACCGCGGATGCCCGCCGCCTGTGGCAAATCAGCGAGGGAGGACCATGAAGCTGAAGATTGGCTCTCTCGAGCTGGCGACAAACCTTTGCCTCTCGCCCCTCGCAGGCTACACCAATCTGCCTTTTCGTCGGGTGGTGCGGGAGCTCGGGGGTTGTGGTCTTGCGACCACCGATTTGGTTAACGCCCGATCCCTGTTGGAGAACAATCGACGGGCTTTGGAGTTGGTCGCGACCTCGCAGGATGATCGCCCCTGGGCGGTGCAGCTGTTCGGGGCGGTGGCTTCCGAAATGCGGGATGCGGCCAGGAAGTGTGAGGATCTGGGGGCTAATGCGATCGACATCAATATGGGCTGCCCCGTACGCAAGGTCTGCAAGGTTGGGGGAGGGTCGGCGATGATGACGGAGTTGACGAAGACCGCCGACCTGGTGCGCGGG
>RFWS01000169.1 GCA_009921985.1 bacterium
GTGAATCCATGGCCGCAGGTCTTCGGCGAGGCGAAGCCCGCCCCATCCCCGGCCCTGCCCAAACCTCAGGACCTTGTGAAGCCCATCCCCGGACCCGGGACCCCGATTCAAAAAACTTCCGCGGACACGCCGCCCGATGCGAAACCGGACCAGACGGAAGAATCCACTCCTCCCACACCTTCCGCCGCCCAAGCCGCCGCCGATGCTTCCGACTCCTCCTCCGCCTTGGCCCCACCTCCCGACATCTTTCGGGATCGATCTTCAGTCGCCGGCGGCGCCCAAATGGGACAGGACGCCTCGTTTGCCTCCATGGCCACGGCTCTTGGCCGATATCAGCACAAGCTGTATCTCGCCATTGGCTCCCGATGGAACAGCAAGGTACAGCAAACCATGGCCCAGATCGGCGTGGATCGGGTCGTCATCCGTTTTCACGTAAATGCCGACGGCACCATTTCCGATCTGGATGTCGTCCAGGGAAATCCCAACTCCATCCTGGGCCTGATTAGCGCCGATTCCATCCAGCAGTCCAGCAACCTGATCGGCCCCTTCCCCGCCGACCTGCTCAAGGAAAAACCCAATGGGTTCCCCTGGCAGTTGGCCTTCCGCATCTACTGAAGTTCATCCGGACTCGCCAATCCTGCTTCTTTCCCTAGTTTCTGCCTCATGAACACCCTTCCTTTTCTCGAACATTTCCTGAAGCTGAACGTCTCCCCGTTCGTACTGATTCTCATCTTATTCCCCCTCATCACCGCCCTCATCACTATTCCCCCTCATCACCGCCCTCATCACCGGCATCTTCCTTAGCACCCTGATCTTTCTGCGTTTGCGCCGCGACCGGGTTACCCCCAAGGACATCGTGGACGCCATCCGCGCCCTCCGCCCCGGCGGCAACACGGAAACCCTCACCCGCCTCTGCGTCCGGAACGACTCGGCTCTTGCCCGCCTCGTCAACAGCTGTCTGGAACACTCCTCCTTGCCCCGCTCTGAAAATGTTGAGGTGCTGGAAACCGCCGCCCGCACCGAGGTGGCCCGCCTGGAGCGTGGCATCGTCTATCTGGAAATCTTTGTCGGTGCCTCCCCGTTGCTCGGTCTCGTCGGCACCGTCTCAGGGTTGATCACCATCTTCGCCGCCGTTGGCGCCGCCAATGCGGATCCGGAAAAAATTTCCGCGGGCATTGCGGAAGCCCTGCACACCACCGTTCTCGGTATCGGCACCGCCATTGTCATGCTCTTTCCCTTCACCTTTTTCAGCAAAAAGGTCGAGGTCCTGGCCGTGGAACTGGAGGACCTCTCCATGCTTCTCCTGAAGAAACTCTACACCGAGGAAGTGCCCGCCTAAACCCCGGTCGGGTTCGCCCGCGATGAAATTCCATCCCGCCCGCCGCCGCCGCGTGGAGATCAACGTCATCCCGTTGATCGACATTCTCTGCATGTTGCTCATTTTCTTTATCGTCACCACTTCCTTCAAAAAGAAGGTCGCCAACGTGGACGTCACCCCGCCGAAGTCGGAAAAAGGCAACGAAAGCGTGGAAGACGTCAAGGCACCGCCCGAACTCACCATGAAATCTTCCAAAGCGGACGAGTACGCCAAAATTTACGACACGGACAAATTCCCCATCTACTTGGGCGACCAACCCCTCAATCTGGATCCCAAGTCGGACTCCTTTCGTGCCGACCTTGCCAAAGCCCTCAAGGATCGTGGGTTAAAAAATGTGATTCTGAATTTCGACGAAACCACCCCGATCTCCGTCTTCTTTAAATTCTTTGACGCGTGCGAGGACGCCGGCGTGCCCATCTCTGTCCGCACTTCCAAGATCGGCGGCGCCAACCCCGGTCCCTGAAAAAACCTCCCATCCTCCCCATTCGCCTTTACGGTGATCCAGTCCTCCGCCAGCTTGCCGTGGCCGTACGACCTCCCGATCCCAAGCTCCACGAATTGGCTCTGACTCTCGAGGCCACGATGAACGAGGCAGAAGGAGTGGGCCTGGCCGCACCTCAGGTGGGCATCTCCCTGCAAATTGCAGTGATCGACCTTCGTAAGGTGGAAAAACGGCCCTCCTCCCTTGAAATTTCTGGAAAACCCGTCGACTGGAAAAAGCAT
>RFWS01000170.1 GCA_009921985.1 bacterium
GGGGTTTTTTCTTTTGGCTTGGGACAAAGTTTCAACGGAAGGCGGCGGGTCTTCTTTTCGGGTTTTCCCGGGGTCCCCGTGGATTAGAGTAGCCTTCTCATGAGTGAAGAGATCCGGCTGCACAGGGACGTGGAGGCGATCGCCATTCCCGCGGGATCCACCCAAAAGCTGGCCGCGGGCACGGAGGTGGTCATCACCCAGGATCTGGGCGGGACCTTCACCGTCCACGTGCCGCATGCGGGTGGGTTGTTCCGGATCCAGGGCAAGGATGCCGACGCCTTGGGCCGGACCGTGGCCCGCGCGGACCGCTCCCCGCGGGGAGGGAAAGCGGGGGAGGACGAGATTTGGGCGGTGTTAAAAACCTGCTACGACCCGGAGATTCCCGTCAACATCGTGGATCTCGGCCTGGTCTACAGCCTGGAAATGAAACAAAGCGGGGGCGGCGGCCAGCGGGTCGAAGTCAAAATGACCCTGACGGCCCAGGGTTGCGGGATGGGGCCATCGATCGCCGCGGATGCGCGGCAAAAGATCCTTTCGCTGGAAGGGGTCCAGGAGGCCCAGGTGGACGTGGTGTGGGACCCGCCCTGGGGCCCGCAAATGATCAGTGCGGAGGGACGGAAGCGCCTGGGGATGGAGTAAGAACGGGGTCCGCGCGGGGTGCCGCGCCTCTTAGCGGACGTTCAGAATGTCGATTTTTCCCGGGTCGGTGTTGCCCGCTCCCACCAGGGCGGCGCCCGCCAGGTGGGGGACGTTGCCGATCTTGGGAATGGGGGCGGTCCCCGGGCCGGGATTCAGGCGGAGTTTTTCAAAACGGTCGATCGCCATGGTATCGAGTGCGACCGGATCCTTGGAGGCCAGAAGAATTCCCGGCGCCGATGCATAGTTGGCATCAAAGGACCGGTTTCCCGCAAATTTCACGATCAGGCCGTCGGAGATATGGAGGACGGTCTTGGGTTTGAGCGGATCGCTGATGAGGATCTCCCCGATGGAGGTGTCCTGGTCGGCATTCGGTTTCATCAACCGGCGGGTGTTGTCGACGCTGCCAAGGGCCAGCGAGGCGCAGCATCCGTAGATTCCCAGGTCGGGGTCGCTCGTCATGGTGCCGAGATTGATGATCTTCACGTCCTTGCGGGTGACCAGCTTGGTGAAATAGGACCAGTAGGGGGTGCGGTCGGAGGAGCCTCCGGTTTTGGCGGGGGGCAGGCCGTCCAGCAGGGAAGGTTGGAACTTCAGGTCACCATAGATCAGTTCCCCCATGGTGGGGTTGAAGTAAGGGGGCGTATCGGGATCCCAGCCAAGTCCGGGAATGTCGGAGGTGGATCCGGCAATCACCGCCCGGATCTGGGATTTCCCCTTGGGGGTGCCGACGGGGAAACCGGAACGGGTGAGATCCCTCTCCAGTTTGTCCCAAACGATGATGTTCTCCGGTTTCACGCCGGCCTCGGCCAGGCTGGCGGTCACCGCATTCACCACTTCCTGGGCGGTGCTGGTCCTGGCATCTCCGAGGGCGGCGATTTTCACGGCCACCGTGTCGTCCGGGGCGATTCCCAGGTCCTTCCAGGCATCAGCGGGCTTTTCCTTCCCGGTGAGAGTGGTGAGCAGGGAAGCCACGGCCTTTTTGACCGGTTCAGGTTTGGGATCGTAATTGTCGAGGAGGTTGGGGTTTTCCAGGTAGGCGACGCGGGACTTCGAGCCTGCGTCCTGGGCGAACAGGGAGGCGGCGAAAAACAGAAAATAGGACAGGGGATAGAGAATCTGGGGAAGGCGGGAGGTGGACGAGTTCACGGAGTTATTAAGATGGGGGAAAGGGGGTTGGTGGGCAACTAAGGGGAAACGGTTTGTTTCCCCGGCAAGGGGTTCGAAAACAGAGGGATGGGATTCTCCGCCGACACCATTGAAAGGGTCCGCCGTGCCAGCGATCTCGTCGAAGTGGCCGGTTCCTATGTCCAGCTTCGGCGGGTGGGGGTCAATTTCCGCGGTTTGAGTCCCTTCAAAAAGGAAAAAACCCCCTCCTTTTACGTCCACCCGGACAAGCAGTTCTTCAAATGCTTCAGTTCGGGCACGGGCGGGGATGTTTTCCGGTTTGTCATGATGATGGAA
>RFWS01000018.1 GCA_009921985.1 bacterium
GACATCACCCGCACCGTGGTGAAAGGCCGCCCTTCGGATGCCTTACATCATCTCCGTACCACCGTGGCCCAGGGGCAAAAAAGGGTCCTGCGTCATCTCCGGCCGGGCCTGAACGGGCAAAGGGCCCAGGAGGATTTGCGGAACTGGTTCCGCCAACAGGGTTATCCCACCGAAATCCGCAAGGGCAGATGGTCGGGATTTTTCCATGGAATTGGTCACGGCCTCGGGCTGGAGATCCACGAAGCTCCACGTTTTGCCGTGCCGAAGATTCCGACCGGATGCGTGCTCACGGTCGAACCCGGTCTTTACGTGCCCGGCATGGGCGGGGTCAGGATCGAGGATGTGGTGCATCTCACCTCGGAAGGCTATCGGCGGTTGACCCGTTTCCCGGACGTTTGGCAGATCGAATGAAAGGCTTTTTCGTCTTTCTCACTCTTCTGACGGTGGCCACGACGCCGGCAGCCCAACCCCCGCCGAAAGAAAAACCTCCCACGCTGGAACAGGTCAACGAGGAGCTCCTGGCCAAATCAGCCCTGTTGGTGGATCCGCTCAGCGGCCAGGTTCTCTACGCACGAAATGTGGACGACACTTTTCCGCCCGCCAGCACCGTCAAGCTGATGACCGCCTGGCTGGTCTACCAAAAAACCGGCGGCCAAGGGACCGTCCTTGTCCAAGCGGAGGACACCCGGGTGGAGCCTAGCAGCGTTCCCTTGCGTCCGGGAGAGCGAGTTCCGGTATCCGAACTCCTCCGCTCCATCATCATCGGATCGGATAACGACAGCGCCCTCGCCTTGGCCCGGACCATCGCAGGATCCGAGAACCAATTCATCGATCAGATGAACCAGGAGGCCTTTCGGTTGGGCATGACCCGAACCCGCTTCTCTAACCCCCATGGTCTGCCCGGTCCGGGCCAGCGCACCACCGCCCGCGACCTGATGGTTCTCTTTGATAACTTTTTATCCAAACCCGAACTCCGTCAGATTGCACAAACGCCTGTTTATTTTCTTCGTACCGCGATCGGACTCCAAAGGATGCGAAACCACAACAAACTTCTCGGCGTTTATCCCGGCATGGGTCCGGCCAAGACCGGCTGGACCTACGAAGCGCGGCATACATTTGCGGCTGCCGCCTCCCGCAACGGTCGCGAGCTCCGCCTGACCCTCCTAAAAAGCGCCAACAAATGGAAAGACACCCGCCTGCTCTTTGATTACGGCTTTGCCAACCTCCCGCCGGCTCTTTCCCCCACGGTCGCCTCTAAGCTGATTCATCCGCAGACGGACTCCACCCAGCCGAACTCCAACCAGCCCGTGACGAACGATATTATCGTCCAATTGGAACCGATCACTTACACGGTTCGCAAGGGGGATTCTCTCAGCGGCATCGCCAAACGCTACCGGGTCGGCGTCGAGGATATCCTCCTGATCAACCCCATGGATGATCCCGATTTTCTCATCCCAGGACAGGTTCTGCGGATCCCCCAAAAACCAAAAACTCCTTAACCTCTCTTTCTCCGAAAGAACCATATTCCTGCTCCTAACACCACCAACCCCACCGAAAACCACTGGCCTCGGCTGAGGCCCACCAACAAGGGATCCCCCCGATCCGGTTCCCGGAACATCTCCAACGCGATACGAATCAACCCATAAACCATAAAAAAAGCGGCCGCCACCCGTCCGCTGGGCTGCAGATTTTTTGAGCGCAGCCCCAACATGAGCAGCCCCAAGAACAATCCCTCGCCTAAGGCTTCGTACAGCTGAGAGGGATGTCGGGGGATTTGCAGACCAGCCTCCGGAAAAATGACCGCCCAAGGAACCTGGCTCGCCCGACCCCAGAGTTCCCCGTTGATGAAGTTGGCGATTCGGCCGAGAAAAATCCCCGCGGGGGCCAGCACGGCCGCATTGTCCGCCACCGCCCATCCATCCACTTTTGCCCGTTTGGCCCAGATCAGAAACCCAGCCAAGGCACCGAAAATCCCGCCATGGCTGGCCATCCCGCGAAGGCCTCCGTGCCAAAAGGCGATCACACTGACGGGGTTACGGATGGTTTCGGCCCAATCGTACAAAAGACAGTACCCCAGACGCCCTCCAAGCAACACGCCCAGGACCGTGGAAAAAAGAAGTTCAGATATTTGGTGGTCGTTTAAGGAGGACCATCCCTTTTGCCGGAACCATCGCAGGCCGTAATACCAGGCCAAAAATCCAGCCACATAGGCCAACCCGTAGTACCGGATTCCCCACCCCCCACCAAACTCGATGAGGAACGGATTCAGATCGTGGATGTAGTAACCGGGCATTTAAAAAAGGTAGGGCTCAGCATCCCGGCGGGCCGAACAGAAAATAAAAAGGGCGGCCATTTCGGGCCGCCCTTTTTTCAAAACCTGGATGTTTGTCTTATTTGTCGCCGAAATCCCCGAGGCTACGGGTGAAGGTCCACTCGCCGGGGGTCATCACGAGGGTGTCCCAAGCTTCATCGACGCATTCCGCCATCGCCACGAAAGGCGACACGACCACGAAGGCCGCAAAGCCAATGGTGGTTCCAGCCAGACCGGCCGGGCGGGCAAACAGAAGATCAGGCACGGCGAGAGCCGGATCGGCGACGGCATCGCCGCTGCTTCCCTTGGAACCGGTATCAGCCATGGCCAAGGGAGAGGCCAGAGCGATGACTGTTAGAATCGCCACACGGAGGGTGTTTTTCATAATAATATTTTTAGAAACGAGAGCCGAGTGAGTCAACCATTCTTTTCCAGGGATCGGATGGCCCAGAGATTTTGCCGTCACCCAGAACTGGGGTTTTGGGACCCCAATGCGAATCCTTAATTTCCTCTTGGCCCAAAGGGAACTCCGTTCGTGTCCTGTCTCTCAGGCCTTGGTCCACGAGGCTTGGATCCGGCATGGGGTTCTTGGGGTGGAAGGGGATCCACGTCAGCGGATGCCCCATCTGTCATGTCGAGATACCCGCCTCGACCCGATTTGCAGGCCCGAAAGATGGCGATGATTTTCTTCCTAGCCCCGGAACTTGCCTGCCCGGATTTAATCGAGTGTGTCTCACTGAAGCGATTCACCTCGGATGCCGGAACCCGCACCACGATGCCGCCCGCAAAATCGCTCTCCGGACGAGGACCATGCGACCCAAGGCCTCCCCCGAGACCTGGTCCACCCCCACCACGCGAAGAGTCGTCAGCCGTCACAACCCAAAACTCACTGAAATGTCTTTGCTTATCAATATGAGCAGCGGGAAATTTTACCCCTTGAACAAAGACAAAAACCTTTTGCCCATCATATTTGGCGGGGGCAGCCTGGACTTCCTGTGCAGTAACCTGCCTTTGGGCCCATGACAAGGGTGCCCCGGCGAAAACCAAAGCCAAAATGAGACCCAAGAGCTTAAGGGGGGGGAATTCCACTCCTTGGTTCTGCACCTGAAACGACCCTGCCGAAAGAATAATTTTTTCCTTCGGGATCCCTTAAATCCTGCCCTTCGTGCTTGGCACGCCCTTCACTCTGGCATCCCGGCGAACAGCTTCCTCGAGCGCCTTGGCCAGCGCCTTGAAAATCGCCTCAATTTGATGGTGAACGTCACGGCCGTAAAGAACCTCCGCGTGTAGATTCATCCCTCCCTGCACGGACAGCGCTCGTAAAAATTCCTCCACCAGTTGCGCCGGAAAGTTCCCCACCTTACCCCGCTGGCTCAACCCGCGGAGTTCCAGATAGGGTCGTCCGCTCAGATCGATCACCACGCGGGCCAGCGTCTCGTCCATCGGGACGTGCGCCGTCCCATACCTCCGGATTCCTTCTTTCTTTCCCAAGGCCGCGGTCAGCGCCTGCCCCAACACGATGCCAACATCCTCCACCGTGTGGTGCAAATCCACGTCGAGATCGCCTCTGGCTTTCACTTCCAGATCAAACAACCCATGCCGGGCGAATAGGTTCAGCATGTGGTCGAAGAAAGGAATCCCTGTCTTCACCTTGGCCACACCTTTGCCGTCCAGACCGAGCTTCACGGAAATCTCCGTCTCGCTCGTCTTGCGAAATTTTTTGGCCTGCCGTTTGGCTTTGTTCATGAGAGCCGAGTCTCGACCGAATCCGCGTGGGCGTCGAGTCGCTCCAACCGGGCCAGCAACCCGACCGTTCTGGCCGATTTTCTCACCGCGGCGGCTGCGTACTCCACCACGCTCACCCGCTTCACGAAATCCTCCACCCGGAGACCGGAAAAAACCCGCCCGGCCCCACCCGTCGGTAGGGTGTGACTGGGCCCGGAGAGATAGTCTCCCAGCGCCACCGCCGAGTGGTTCCCAATAAAAACCGCACCCGCACAGCGGATCTTCTTGGCCAGCACCTTGGCTCCGCGGCACTGCAGGGCAAGATGCTCGGGCGCGATCGCCTCAGCCAATTCCACCGCCTGCTTTAAATTCTTGGTCCGCACCAAAGTCGCGCCCTTCGAAAGAACGCCCCGGAGATATTCGGCCCGGGGCTTCTCTCCGCTCTGATTAAGCACCTCGGCCAGCACCTTGCCCAGAAAGAGGAAAGACGGAGTTAGGAGAAAGATCTGGCTACCCGGGCCGTGTTCCGCCTGCGCCACCAAATCCGCTGCCACCCAGTCCGCCCGGGCACTTTCATCCGCCACCACGGCGATCTCACTGGGCCCGGGTAAAAGATCAATGCCCACCCGACCAAACAGTTGCCGTTTGGCCTCCACCACCCAGGCGCTCCCCGGGCCGCAGATCTTTTCCACCGGCCGGATTGTTTCCGTTCCATACGCCATCGCCGCCACGGCCTGCGCCCCACCCACCTGGTAAATCTCCGTCGCCCCAGTTTTTTGGAGCGCCCAGCCCAGCACTGGATTCACCGGACCGGGCGTGCAGGCCACAATTTCCTTCACCCCAGCGACCCGGGCCAGCACCACGGTCATCAGTGCCGTGGAAACCAGCGGTGCCGTCCCCCCCGGAACATAAACCCCTACCCGGCCCAACGCCGGAAAGTTCTCGCCCACGCTTGCCCCCTGCCGGTTTCTTCGGGACCAATCTTTAGGACGGGTGGCCTTGGCAAAGTCGACAATATTGGCCTCGGCCGCAGCCAACGCCGCCCGAATTTTTGCGGGTGGGGCGCGGAAGTTGCCCTGGACCCGCAGGGTCGCCTTGGAAATTTTCTTTTTCGTGAAGCGGTTGTGGATTCGGACCAAGGCGGTGTCCCCGCCCTTTTCCACCTCACGGAGGATTTTTTCCACGACGGAACGCACCTTGGCTTCGGGTATCGGCCGTCGGGTCAGCAGACCCAGAACCTTGGCAAAATCTTTCGGCCGGCGGCTGTCGAGGATTCTCATCTTACTCCCACTCGATTGTGGCGGGCGGTTTGGAACTAACGTCGAGCACAACCCGGTTGATGCCCTTCACCTCGTTGCAGATGCGGTTCGAGATCCGGCCGAGCAAGTCGCCGGGCAGTCGAACCCAGTCGGCTGTCATGCCGTCCTTGCTCTCCACTGCCCGGATGGCGATGGCGTTGTCGTAGGTGCGTTCGTCCCCCATCACGCCCACGCTCCGGCAAGGAAGCAGGACGGCGAAGCTTTGCCAGATCCGGTAGTACCAGCCTGCCTGTTTCATCTCCTCCACCACAATCGCATCCGCTTCCCGCAGGATCGACAATTTCTTCTCGTCGATCGCCCCCAGACACCGCACCGCCAAGCCCGGCCCAGGAAACGGTTGCCGCCAGACCATTTCCTTGGGCAACCCCAACACGCGCCCGACCTCACGCACCTCGTCCTTGAACAGCTGGCGCAGCGGTTCGACCAGCTCGAGTTTCATCCGCTTCGGCAAGCCGCCGACGTTGTGATGGCTCTTGATCAGCGCGGCCGGATTTCCCGCGATCGGCACACTCTCAATGACGTCGGGATACAGCGTTCCCTGCCCGAGGAACCGGGCACCCCGGCCCACCCGGAGGGCGGATTTTTCAAACACCTTGATGAATTCGCGCCCGATGATTTTCCGTTTCCGTTCAGGATCGGACACACCCTTCAGTCGGCGCAGGAACTGGTTGCGGGCATCCACCACGGTGAGATGGAGGTCCATGTGCCGGCCAAAAATTTTTCGGACACTTTCCGTCTCTCCTTTTCGCAGGAGACCGTTGTCCACAAAGATGCAGTAGAGCTGCCGCCCGATCGCCTTGGCGAGCAACGCCGCCGCCACTGAGGAGTCCACACCCCCGCTGAGCCCGAGAATGACGCGATGCGGACCCACCTGCTGCCGGATCTCGTGAATACTGCGCCGAACGAAGGAGCCCATCGTCCAAGTTCCCTGACAACCGCAGACCTTGCGCAGGAAATTGGCCAGAATCTCTTGGCCGCGGGGGGTGTGGGAGACTTCCGGATGAAACTGGAGGCCATAGATGTTTTCCTTGCGAACCACGGCGTAGGGGCTGTTCTCCGTGGTGGCGACGGATTCAAAACCTTTCGGAAGCCTGGTGACGCGGTCTCCGTGGCTGTTCCAGATCTCCAGATTTTTAGGCAACCCCCTGAAGAGCTCCGAGGCTCGGCAACGACAGAGAATTCCACGACCATATTCGCGACGGGTGCCACGGGCGACTTCCCCACCGAACTCTTTCACCAAAAGTTGCATGCCATAACAAATCCCAAGGATGGGAATCCCTAAATGAAAAATGCCCCGATCCATCTTGGGGGCCTTAGGGGCATAGACGCTGGCCGGACCCCCGCTTAGGATGATACCAAGGGGACGGAGAGAAAGCACTTCGCCAGCAGAAATGGTGTGAGGAACGATTTCAGAAAAAACATGCGCCTCGCGAACCCGGCGGGCGATGACCTGGGTGTACTGGGAGCCAAAATCAAGGATCAGAATCCTGTCCTGAATTCCGTTCGAACTCTCTGATTTCAAGCGAACTACTTCACCGATCCGACCCCAATCGTCAAGACGGACCCACCAACCTGTTCGCAAAATCTTTTGAATATCGAGTTTATCCAAAGCCCGCGGACGGCTTTATGCGTTCGAGAGGATTTGCGCCCTCGTTGACCCCCCCCGCGCTAATCCGTTATCGCCTCCGGCGGGTGGAACACTCTTGCTTACTTCGTGCGCTCGAGAGGATTTGAACCTCCACGGGTTGCCCCACTAGAACCTGAATCTAGCGCGTCTGCCATTTCGCCACGAGCGCGACCCTGAAATCATAATTCAAAACAGCTTCAGTTCCAAGCCTCTCCCATCCACCTGCCTATGAGTATAAACCCGCTAAGCTGGCTTATGCCCCACCGCCAAAATCGTCTGAAATCCATGTCCTTCCTTTTCCCGCGCCACAATCTCCACCGCCACGCCCTCAAACCCCGCTTCCCGTATCATTTTCCCCAGGTCCGCCGGGGCGAATCCCAGCCAGACATCCGCATAGACCTCGCGAGCCGCCTCGAAATTGTGCTCAGCCAAATCCAATATCAGAACCCGGCCGCCTGGACGTAAAATTTTGAAAGCCGCCTCCAAAGCCTTGGGTGGGTGAGTGGCATGGTGCAGAGCCTGACTGAGGATGGCCACGTCGACCGACCCCGGCTTAATCGGAGGATTTTCCAGGTCACCCAACCGATACTCCAAATTTTTAAGACCACTCCGCCTAGCCAGATCCCGGCCCACCTCGACCATCCGCGGGGAATTATCGACCGCGATCACTTTCTTGGCCCGAGCCGCCAACAGCTGGGAAATCAGCCCCTCCCCCGCGCCCAAATCCGCGAACGTCTCCCGAGGAGCCAACGCCAACAACAACCTTCCCACCGCTTCCCAGGAACGACCCGGACAATATTTTTTCCCCAGACGACCGGCCACTGCATCGAAATATCGCCTCGACTTCTCCTGCCGATGGGAAAGAACCAAACGCAGGGCCTCGCTGTCCCGGGACTTAGTGGCCAGCTCCGTCGCCGTTCCCTCCGCGAAGGACCAGGCCTCCTTGAGAGCCGCAGAAGGAGCCTCACCCCTCCGGTAATAAGACCTCTGCCCCTCCCGCCGATCCCGAACCAATCCAACTCCTTTTAAAAGGGAAAGATGATTGGAAATCCGGGACTGCCCCACCCCCAACACCTCCTGCAACTCTGCCACCGAAAGCTCGTTTTCCTTCAAGGCAAAGAGAATTCGTAGACGGGTAGGATCCGCCAACGCCCCTAAAAGCCGCACCCGATCACTCATTGTGCTAAAAGATTCATCATCTTATCATGATATATCAATATTATTTTCTTGCATACAGAGACCTTACAGGCACTATGCCAAGACGATGCGTGGACATTTCATCTTCTCTTCGGAGTCCGTCGGCGAAGGCCATCCGGACAAGGTTTGCGACGCCATTTCGGACGCGGTTCTGGACGCCTGCCTGGCACGGGACCCGATGAGCCGGGTCGCCTGCGAGACCCTCGTGAAATCCAACCTCGTGGTCATTGCCGGGGAGATTACCACCCGCGCCAAGCTCGACTACGACACCCTCGTCCGCCGCACCATTCGGGAGATCGGCTATATCCACGATGACGATGTCTTTCACGCCGACAAGGTCCACATCATGAATGCCCTCACCGGTCAGAGCCCGGACATCGCCCAAGGCGTCGACGCCAAGAAAGCCGACGGCAAAAAGACCGCCGAACAGGGCGCCGGCGACCAAGGGCTAATGTTCGGCTACGCCTGCCGGGAAACGCCCGAACTGATGCCCGCCCCCGTGATGTTTTCCCACCGTCTTGGCCGGGAGCTCAGCCGGATCCGCAAAAGCGGCCGGGTTCCCTGGCTCCGGCCGGACGCCAAGTCCCAGGTCTCCGTCGAATACCGTCATCATCGCCCCGTCCGGATCACCGCCGTGGTGGTTTCCACCCAGCACGCCGAGGGCGTTTCCCACAAGACCATCGAAAAATTCATCATTGAAAAGCTCATTAAGAAAGTTCTGCCGGCTGACATGATCGACCGCCACACCGAATTCCTCGTCAACCCGACCGGCCGGTTCGTGGTCGGCGGTCCTGAGGGCGACAGCGGCCTGACCGGCCGAAAAATCATTGTCGACAGCTACGGCGGCGCAGGCCGCCACGGCGGCGGTGCCTTCAGCGGCAAGGACCCCACCAAAGTGGACCGCAGCGCCGCCTACATGGGCCGCTACGTCGCCAAGAACATCGTCGCGGCCGGCCTCGCCGACCGGGTGGAAATCCAGTTTGCCTACGCGATTGGCCATCCCCGGCCGGTTTCCGTCTGTCTCGACACTTTCGGCACAGAGAAGATCCCCTTCTCCCGGATCGAGCAGGCCGTCCACAAAACATTCGACTTCCGGCCGGCCGAGATCATCCGACAACTCCGTCTGCGCCGCCCAATTTACTCAAAGACCACCAACTACGGCCACTTCGGCCACCGCGGCAACCCGGTCTACGCGCCGTGGGAGCACACGGACCGTGTTCGCGAGCTCCGCCGCCACGCCGGGCTGAATTAAACCACACCCAGGAGAAACCACCATGAGCACCGCCACCCTCACTCCCAAGTCTGCCAGGAACCGCGGCCCGAAGGCCGGCGATTACAAGGTCAAGGATCTCGCCCTCGCCGAGCTCGGCCGCAAGGAGATCGAGATCGCCGAGAAAGAGATGCCCGGCCTCATGGCCATCCGCGAGAAATACGCCAAGGACAAACCCCTCGCCGGCGTCCGCGTGACCGGCTCCCTGCACATGACCATCCAGACGGCGGTGCTGATCGAGACCTTTGTGGATCTCGGTGCCGACGTCCGCTGGGCCAGTTGCAACATTTTCTCGACCCAAGACCAGGCCGCGGCAGCCATCGCCGCCGCCGGCATCCCGGTCTTTGCCTGGAAGGGTGAGTCCCTTGAGGAGTACTGGGACTGCACGTGGAAGGCCATCGTCAATCCCGAGGGCAAGGGCCCGCAGTTGGTCATCGATGACGGCGGCGACGTCACTCTCTTTCTGCACAAGGGCTACGAGCTCGAGGAAGGCGATGGTTGGGTCAACACCCCCTCCTCCAGCCACGAGGAAAAGGTCATCAAGGAACTCCTGAAGAAGATTCACAAGGAAAACCCCTACATCTTCCACGAGCTGGTCAAGGAGTGGAAAGGCGTGGCAGAAGAGACCACCACAGGAGTCCACCGCCTCTACCGCCTGCAAGAGCAGGCCAAGCTCCTTGTTCCCGCTTTCAACGTGAATGATTCCGTCACCAAGTCGAAGTTCGATAACCTCTACGGCTGCCGCCACTCGCTGGTGGACGGCTTGAACCGCGCGCTCGACGTGATGATCTCCGGCAAGGTGGCGGTCGTCTGTGGCTATGGGGACGTTGGCAAGGGTTCCGCCCAATCGCTCCGCGGCCAGGGCGCCCGCGTCATCATCACCGAGATCGATCCCATCAACGCCCTACAGGCCGCGATGGAGGGCTACGAGGTCACCACGGTCGAGGACACCCTCGGAACAAGGACGTGATCACGATCGAACACCTGAAGAAAATGAAGGATCAGGCGGTGGTCGCGAACATCGGCCATTTCGACAACGAGATCCAAGTCGACAAGTTGAACAACTTGTCCGGTGTAAAGCGGGTGAACATCAAGCCGCAGCTCGACAAGTACGTCTTCCCCGACGGCCGGGAGTTGTTCCTCCTCGCCGAGGGACGGTTAGTGAACTTGGGTTGCGCCACCGGGCACCCCAGCTTCGTGATGAGTAACAGCTTCTCGAACCAGACACTGGCCGCGCTCGACCTCTGGAAAAACCGCTCGGTCTACAAGCCCGCTGTCTACGTCCTACCCAAAAAACTGGACGAGGAAGTCGCCCGTCTTCACCTCGAAAAAATCGGCGTCAAACTGACCAAACTGAGCAAGGATCAGGCTGATTACCTCGGCGTCCCGGTCGAGGGCCCCTTTAAGCCCGAGCACTATCGTTACTAAACACCCTTTCGGGTGTGCGGGCGGGGAAAAACGGAAGGCGGGAGGCTTAGCCTTCTTCTCTTCCACCCTAAACCTTTCGGCTTTCACGGGCGGAAGGTGACTCGATGCAGGCTATTTCTTGGCGACCTTCGGCGGCAACAGGAGGGACAATGCGATCGATCCTCCGACGAGGAGAGTGATGATCATGAGCGACCAGGAAATCGGGAACTTTCCACCGCAGAGATCGTTCAGCCAGGCCATCTTCAGCCCGACAAACATGAGAACCAGGCCCAAGCCATATTTCAGGAAATGGAACTTGTCGACTACTCCGGCAAGAAGGAAGTAAAGGGCACGCAGACCAAGGATGGCGAAGACATTGGAGGTGAGCACGATCAACGGTTCCTTGGTGATGGCAAAGATCGCCGGGACGGAATCGATCGCGAAGACGATGTCACAAAATTCGATGAAAAGGAGGCAGATCATCAGGGGTGTCACCTTCCAAACCTGACCTACTTTCAGAAAGAATTTCCCATCGGCAAACTTGGATGTCACCGGGAGTACTCTTTGTAAAAACCGGAGGAACGGGTTGGTTTCCGGGTCGATGGCATGGTCCGGGGAGAAAAAGATTTTGAGACCGGTCAGCACCAGGAAGATCCCCAACAGGACCGTGATCCAATGGATCTGCAGCAGAACCGCCCCCAGGGCAATGAACACCACCCGGAAAAAGAGGGCACCTAGAATCCCGTAGAAAAGGATTTTGTGCTGATACTTGTCGGGAATTCCGAAAAAACGGAAGACCACGACAAAGATGAAGAGATTGTCGACGGCCAGGGATTTTTCGACGATGAATCCGGTTAGGAATTCAAGGGCGGAAGTGCGGGCCTGTCTGTCCGGATCAAAACCGGGCAACGCCATCAGATGGCGATCGTGGGAAAACTCGTGTTTGCAGTAGAGGTAGAAGGCAAAATTAAAGGCCAAAGCCAGCGTGACCCAAAAAATGCTCCAACCAGCCGCTTCCTGCATGCCCACGGCATGGGCCTTCCGGTGAAATACCCCGAGATCCAGGGCTAAGACAGCCAGCACGAAGACGAGGAAGCCGGCATAAAACCAAAAATATTCCTGAAACGGAAAGAGAACGTATGTTGGTATCATCCGTGACGCTAGCTTTTGCCGACCAGCCTTGCCAGATACTGGTGGTGGATCCTAAAACCTACGTTGAGACCTGGGATCAGGAACGCTTTTGGTGTTGTCGTAAGGGGAAAAGCCGGCTTTGGAATTGTCGACCACACGCTTGGGATCCCCGGAGGATGGGTTCGACGGAATGGAAACCGGCTTTGGCGGAGGAGCGACGGCCGACTTCTTTTCACCATACCCTGGAGGCAATGAGTTTGGGTCTTGGGAAATCCTCTTATACGCTCCCGAGGGAACTTCCAAGGGCTTGGGAGGAACTTGGATGCGGCCGTCGGACATGGAGTTTCCTGCCATGATTGGTTTGGCACCTGATTGGTAATCTTTCCCCAAGGGGCCAGTGCTCGACGGCCCTGTGAAAGAATCAAACCCGGGCTGAACCCGGCCGTCCCCCGAAGCCATGGCACGTGGCTTGACCCCATCCAAACCGGTAACCACCGGGAGTTTTTTTGCATCCGCCTCCCCCACTCCAGACACCGAGGCTCTGGAAATGACCGGTTGGTCGGAGGATTTTGTCCTGGCCTCTTTTTCTTTTTTTTCCTTATCCAACTCAGCTTGAGTTTCCTTCGCTTTTTTCTCCTCCAAGGCTACCTGCTCCTGCGCCCTCTTTTTGGCATCCTCCTTTTTTTTCTCCATATCTTGAACGATCCAATCCGAATCATTTTTATCCTTGGGGAGCACCGGGTCAGGGGCCGGAGGGCGTGGTTTCGGAATCGAAGACGACTCAGCAGGGGTGAACCCAGGCAAGTCGGGGGAGTTTGCCGATTCGCCCACCCCCGGCAGTTTCGGCTTGGCGGTGGCAGAGGGAAGATCGGAAAGCCCAACCGAGGAGGCGTCTGATCCGGTCTGGGCAATGGCGCCCAACGAGAAAAAACCCATGATGCACAGAAAGGATTTCACACACCAAAATTTAAGTTCCATCCGGGCCTCGTCAATCTCGCCCCTTGGCAAAGTCTGTAATAAGATACCGATAGCTTTGAATTCCGCTCTACCAGAACAGCTTATCCAACAAATCCGTGAGCAGGGTCCCCTGCCCTTTTATGATTTCATGGACCAAGCGCTTTACCATCCGCAACACGGATTTTACTCTTCCAGGGCAACCCGGACGGGCCGGGCGGGTGATTTTCTTACCCCGGTCGCCTTGGGGAATGTGCTCGGCCAGTTGTTGGCGCTGCAGGCCAACCAACTCTTTGAGGGCTTGGGTCGCCCCCCAGCAATCCAACTGGTGGAACAGGGAGCCGATACGGGCCGGTTGGCTTGCGACCTGCTTTCCTCCATCCACCAAAACCACCCTCTCCTTGCTGCCTCGGCCCAGTTTCATTTTTTAGAACCCCTTGCCATTCTCCGGGAGAAGCAAAAACACACCTTGTCCTCGGCCGGCTTACTTGAAAAGGTTCAGTGGCACGATTCCTGGAAGGAGATGCCGCAAAATGACATTCCTTGTTTTTTTTACTCGTGCGAACTGATCGACAGTTTTCCCGTCCGAATTTTTCGCTATCGGGACGGGGCTTGGCGAGAGCAGTGGGTGGGCTTAGGCGACGCAGGGTTTATCTGGATGGAGGGCGAAATCGATGCCGATACCACGGCCCAGATCCGGCTATGGTCCCCTCCCGAGGTGGATGGCTTCACGGTGGAGATGCGCCCCGGCGCCATTCCGTGGCTGCAAAGCTGGGCGCGGCGGATCTCCCAAGGCCTGGTTCTGACCTTGGATTACGGATGTTCCGCCACGGAATTATTTTCACCGGCCAAGGCTGGTGGGACCTTGGTGGCCATGCGGGATCATCAACGATCCACTCATCCCCTCGCCGAACCCGGGCAACAAGATCTCACCACCCATGTGAACTTTACCGAGCTTGAGGAATCCGCGGCCCGGGAGGGATGGAAAAATTACGGCTTGGTCAATTTCACCCGCGGATGCACCGCCTTGGCGGCACCTCTCCTCCAGGAAGACAAGAGGCCATCCGATACCTGGATCCGGAATTTTCGCCACCTCACCCATCCAACCTTTTTCGGTCATACCCACAAAATTCTCGTCCAAGGCAAAGGACTTCCGGAAACATTCCAACCAGCGATGCTTAGAACAATCTAATGATACCCACGCCCATTCTGCTGGTTGTTATCCCACCCCTTCCGACCATTTCATCCCCGCTTGTTCCAGTCAAAGACTCCTTTTTTGTAGGCGTATAGATGCCCCACCTCGACCAATAAAACAAAAACCAGCATCAACCCAAACACTTGCCATCCCAACCCGCTTTGCTGGAAGCCGAGTAGACTGACCGCCCACGGATACATAAAAATAACCTCGATATCGAAAAGAATGAAAATCATCGCCACGAGATAAAACTTCACCGAAAAACGGGCCGACCCGGTCCCGATCGGATCCTTGCCACACTCATACGCCAGATCCTTTCCGCGGTTCCGGCTTCCCACCTTCCCTAGAATCAAGGCCACCGCAATGGCGCCCAGCGCCACCGCCAGAGCCATGCCGATGGAAAAAAGCACCGGAATAAATTCGCGCAACATACATTCTTCCTATCCTCCCGGGTGCCGATCGGCAAGCCATCGACGGTTCTGGCCTAGCCTCCCCTCTTCGGCATTCTCTCTGTCATCTCATGCCCCTCGCCCTGCCCCTGATCGCCTCCTTCCTCTACGCCTTGGGTTCCTGGGGAATGAAGCACGGCATGCGCCGCGGAGCTCACCCGCGCCTTGTGAACGCCATCTCCAATCTGGCCATGGCGGGATGGTCGGCCCCTCTGGTTTTTTTCTTTCCCGGAACCGCCAACCACCAGGGTTTTCTGGGAGCCCTCTTGGCCGGTGTTGCCTTGTTTCTGGGTCGAGCTTGTGCCATCCGGGCCCTCGCCAAAGGCGATCTTTCCCTCGCCACCCCGGTACTAGGAATGAAGACCATCTTTGTCGCGATTCTGACCGTGACCTTTCTCGGGGAAACCGTCAGTCCGGGTCTGATGGCCGGGGCGGTTCTCTCTTCGGTTGCCGTGGCACTTCTTTCCCTTTCCCCCGGTATCCTTCATGGAAAAAAAGAGGGGGCTGCCCTGGACCGCGTGTCCTGCGGCTGGGCCTTGCTCGCCGCATTCTTTTTTGGCCTCACGGACATCACGGTGCAGCGTTTTGCCAAACTGCTCGGAGTAGGATGGTTTCAGCCCCTGATGTTTGCCACCCTTGTTATGCTTACCCCCCTTCTTTTGATCCCGGATTTCCTCAAAAGAAAAAGATTTCGTGCATGGATTCCGCCGGGGGGTCGGGCGGGGACTTGGGGGGGCTCGGTCGTGATTGGTTTCCAAACCTCCCTTCTCGTGCTGGTCA
>RFWS01000171.1 GCA_009921985.1 bacterium
GGAAAGTTTAAGCTAAAGAAGAACGAAAGCTCTGAACTGGCAACTTACTTAAACTGTCCTGCGGCTTCGCCGAAAGAGCACGCCTAACCCAATGGCGAGAAGGGAAAGGGTGGAAGGTTCGGGGACAGCCTGAATGCTATCCACAGAAAAGTTATAAGTGTCCGCGCCCCAACCTGTGTACGAGTTTCCGGAGATCTCAATAAGATTAAAATTGGTGATGCCACTGGGAAACCCAGACGGCGGTTGCGTGGACCTATCCTGAAGTGCAGTCAATGGAATGTAGATATTGGTGAAGGTGGTGGTAGACAGCGAAGCAAGGTCAATCTCGGCAGTTAAGTAGGGAATCCAGAGTTGGCCCATATATCCGCCGGGGACTTGGCTTGTTACACCAAACAGCGCAGTAGGAGCCGTGTTGTTGCTCTCTCGCCGGATAGAAATGTTAAATCCGGTTATTCCTGAAATATTAAAAGGACTAGAATCTGATCTGTAAGCCAACAAACTGAGGTTATCGTTTTTCGGCCCTCCTCCTCCTTGGGAATAGTCAGGCTCACTATTGACTGTGAAATAGCCCACATTGACTTGACCGCTCTCGCCCGAGGCAGACGAGTACAAGGTTCCAGGAAAGGAGGACCAAGGATGGCTTGTGGTGAAGTCGTTGACCAAAACTTGGGCTCGAGGCACTGATGCCAAACAAAATAGCACAACGATTGCGAAAATCATCTTCTTCATACCGTCTTACCTAAGCATGATTTCAAACAATAACAAGTCCAGACAATCGGGTTTTATTGGCAAATGGCGGAGGGCTGCGGATTACGACCGACGACGCCGCATTATCGCCAATCCGCCTAAACCAACGGCGAGAAGGGAAAGAGCGGAAGGTTCGGGTATCCCTTGAGCGATAGCATTGGTATAAATTGTCGAAATGGAATAGTTAAAGGAGTTGGTATTTAGGGTTGGCGTGCCGCCACCCCATCCTTGTTGATTTAAGAAGCCAATATTAATTCTTGAGCTACTGGTCGCATTGCCACTGGAATCCAAGCTGCCGATTCCTAGTGAGGTTAAGGTGACGCCATTGGTCAGGCTATTAAAAGTATTGATATAGGTTCCGTTCACATTTTGGCCGTAGACATAGGAATTCACGGTTGTACCGCTCGCCGTGATATTGAGGATGATTCCCATGTTCGCAGCATCAATGGCGTTATCCCAAGGGGAAATGGTTCTGGTTACCCCATTTCCGACATTATACAGCAATCCGCTTCCGTAATAATTATTTTGGGTTAAGGCATAGTTTACATGACCCCCATTATTGATGCCGAGAGCCAGGGAATCGTCGAAACAACCGGAAAAATGAAACCCGATCTGCACATTGGTGACAGAAGCGTTCGGCGTGCCACGAATTGAAAATCCGAAAGATTGGTAAAGACCATTCATTGGAAATTTAGATGAGTCAGCCGGAAGGTTCGGGGAGTAATTGCTATTGAAGCCAGTCGTCAATTCCGCCCACTGATTGGTTGTTCCGTAAGGTGTAAATGTTAGGTCACCAGAACCCACAGAAACGGGTGATTGACCCAGTGAATCAGTGGCCAAGGAGGCTATTCCCGCGGAAATGGCCATGAAGAGGAGGAGATGCTTTTGGATTTTCATCAGAGATGGAATCTAAGGGCAAGGGCCTGCTTTGTCATAACAGCCAACCTACTCACCTTTGCCGAAATAGATAGGGGTATTATTGCCTTTGCTTTTCCGTAGCGTTTTCTGATCTCCCCATCTCACCCAATACCCCCTTTAATACCATCTTCTCCAACACTTTACAGCCCTTCTAAACCCTTCAGAGCTATCGGGTTAATGACCCGACTACCCCTATCCGCATAGGGTCGCTAACTCCTTCAGTCCGAAGAAGTCCCCTCCCTTCACAGTGGAACGCTAAACCCTTCAGACTCACCCTTTCCGCAATGATTGCGATGTGGGGCGCTAACTCCTTCAAAACGATGGGAAAACTTCTGGGACTCTTCAGTGGCCGTTATCCGAGAGGCAGCCGAAATATACGTATGGCAAAACAATTGCTACTTGCTTGTAGCTACAAATGTACCACACTAA
>RFWS01000172.1 GCA_009921985.1 bacterium
AGCCAGTTGGACATGTGGTTGGTGTTGGGAAAAATTCCGTAGGAACCCGGTTGGGTGAAAGGAAAAGGCCAACGTTGGATCTTGCAGATGAGCGCCAAGACTCCGACCACGGCCACGAGGGAGCCGTAAGATTGGAAGAGAAAGGCGCGTGTTTTTTCTCCCACCGGCCTGGCCAAAAGCCAAAAGAACCAAAGGGCGGCGGCGGCAAACATCAAAACCGATTCCAGACCGATCCCCAGTTGATTCTTATCGCCGAGGATGGTTGGGAGGTTTGTGGCGCCGCTACTTAAAACGCCCAAGAATAAGGCTAGAGCGATGAGTAAGATTGGAACCAGTTTGAGGCGGGCTTTAATGGGTAGAATAGATATGCATAAACCATTGGTTATGAAGAATATGCCTAATGAAAATGGATTTGAAAGGCCTCACAAGCGCTATATAATAAATAGAATCAATAACATTTTAGCAAATACATAACAGTGAGATATTTGCATATCATGCTTAAGATCAGCGTATTTTGGCATGATATAGTCACATTATTTCCCTTGAAAAAATGCAAGACAAGAGTACTTTTCGTTTAATGAAGAAATTTATATATGTCATTTTGACCATTATTTTAGGTCTAGGTCTGGTGCAAGCCAATGCGCAAAGAAATCCCCGCACCACATCGCCCACCTCCACAGTTACCAGCACCAACACCACGGTTACCGTGATCAGCAATAATTAACTTAGGGGAAATCTTTTTGAACGTATGGATCTGGAGATAGGTCAAAAGGAGTAACAGAAAGATCAAAGGGAGAATAAAAACCATGCCATCCAACCTGATCCCCGCTCCGGCAACCCCGTTTTTCCCTCGGCCTTTTTCAAGTGGGATGGGATCTTCCCGGTAGCACTGCCAACACCAATGTTGCCGCATCCACGGCCGCCACCGGTGTGATCGGTGGAAATATGTCCAACAATGTCGGGCTAACTGCCAACACTGCCAGTTCTGCCCGTTGGGCATTTTCGCAATTTAATCAGACTGGAACCAATGCAATCGATTTTACGAATGCTCTTGCGGGCAATGACTCGGTGGCGTTTTCCCTTTCTGCTTCCAGCGGTTACAGCCTGACCGTTCGTGGTCTTGGCGCTTTCTCGGCTTATCGAAGTGGTAGCGGCCCCAAAAATCTCACGCTGATCTACAGTACTAATCCTAGTTTTAGTACCTACAGCATTCTCGCGACCGATGCTAATACTGGCACGAATGCAGTAACCACTGATTTTTCCACTAATGCTGCTTGGACCAATTTTGCGACTCCCATTATCATCGCGGAGGGCACTACGGGATATTTTCGAGTCGTCGGTTATGGAGCTTCTGCAACCGGTGGAACATTAGGAATTATTTCCGGTGGTACGGTGGATTTTTCGCTTAATGGGGATGTTAACTCGCTGAGTTTGTACACATGGACGAGCGGATCGGGAAATTGGGCTGTCGGGACGGCGGCAAACTGGCAATCCGGGGGTGCCTCTGCAGCTGTTTCTGGCGGCAATTTGGCCGTGGATGCCGCGGGAGTGACCGCGGGAGCCTTGAGCCTTTCCGGTTCAACCCCAGTAACCCTGACGGGCGGTGCGCTTACGGCCGCTTCCATCATCGGGACGGCTGGTTCCTCTCTTAAGTTGAACGGGGCGGCCGCGACGGTTTCGGGCAATGTGGATTTGACGGATGCGACCCTGAGCGGAGGTAACCTTAGCCTTGGGGGAATTCTGGGGGCTAACATCAGCACCGGAAGCGCGACTCTGTCTACTGCAATTGGCGGAGCGGGTTCTTTGAGTAAATCAGGAGCCGGAGAATTAATCCTTTCCAGGACGAACACCTACAGCGGTACCACCAGCGTGGGAGCAGGAACGTTGTCCACCGGTGCCAATGAGATCCTTTCCGACACGGCCACCTTGACGGTTTCCGCCAACGCCACTTTCAAACTGGGTGGCAACGAAACGGTGGGCGGGCTCAACGCGATCTTTGGCAGCTTCATCAACCTGCAGGGCAACACGCTGACGGCCGGAGGCAATAACAGCAGTTTCACCAACGGGGCGAC
>RFWS01000173.1 GCA_009921985.1 bacterium
GCCAGTTCACAAAACGCGCCGCCTCATACCAGCTGATCCCTGTGGCCGGTCGGTTGGTTCCGTTCCCACCGTAGCTGGTCAGGTCGCCGAGGGTGAGTCCCAGATTGCCCGCCTCGTTGGCCTTGATGACCATATCCCGGCTGATCTCGTGCTTTCCCAAAAAATAGATGTAGGCCACCGCACCCGCCGGGTTCGGGGCCCCGGTCGTGTCTGCCGCGTTCCCCACATTACCAATGGCCACAAAATCCATCGTGAAAGCGTTGGTTCCGCCTCCGAACCCGCGGGTCGTGCTGATCGTTAGGTTGGCTACCGAACTTGTCGCCGAGCCATAGGTGTTGGCGACCACCACATCGTAGCTGCCAACATCGGTCGGCTGTAGAGAGGCAAAAGACAGGGTGCTGCTGGTAGCGCCGCTCACATTGATGCCTTCTTTTCTCCATTGGTAGGTGAAGGGCCCGAAATTAGAGGCGGTCACACTCATGGAGGCAACTCGGCCCAGCTTGCCCGTGATTGCGCCGGGCTGGGAGCTGATGACAGGCAAAGGATTGGACGAGGCCAGATTGGGGTTGGTGCCCAACGTGTTCACCTCGACCCCGTCGCTGACGCCATCCCCGTCGGTATCGGCTTTGTTGGGGTCAGTGCCAGCATTCGTGGCAGACACGTAAATCCCAGTACCGGTTTCCACCGAATCGCTCAACCCGTCCCCGTCGGAATCAGCACTGAGCGGGCTGGTGCCGGTATCCTCATGGAACACCTGGGCGGAGAAAGCGGTGGCTTCGGAGGCGGCGGACTTAGTGCCAGCGGTGAAATCCACGGCAAAACCGACCGGGTTGGCTCCCGGAACCTCCAACCCCCAGGCAATCGCACTGTCGGAATAATCCCCGAATCCTGAGTTTTGGCCGGTCGGGGGGTTCGTATAATACGCACTGAGAGATTGCCCGGATGTGAAGATGGTTCCATTCGAACTGACAAGGTTGTTGCTGGGATTCTTTACAGTGCCGGTTCCCGAAAACCCTGAGGCTATGATTGATCCCACCACATTGTTGCTTTGCGGGCCGTAGCTCCGGTTCACCGCAGGGTTTTTACCTAACAAGAAGATTTTTGCTGCCCGGTATCCGGGTTTCATGGAAACCTGAATGCCGTAGGAAAACTTCATGATTCCGGCCGGTTCGGAGCCACCGTTGCTCATGTCCACTCCCACACCCGCCCGGCCATAGGGATTGGTGGTTGTGGTGCCGTTGGACGCAAAGTTGGCGCCCGCCAACGTCATGGAGGCGCTGGTTGCCTTCCGGACAAAACGAAAATCAGAAAGGAACCACTCCCCGGCCTCAACGGTTCCGTCCATGATTTTTCCGCTCATGGACCCACCGTTGGTGGAAACGAGGCTGGTGGTGCCGGCCTGGCCGTCGGTGATTTTGTTGGTCACGACAGTGAAGGTGACCGGACGTTCCGTGCCTCCCGGGGCGGCCACAAACGTACCCGTGCCCGTCTCGACATTATCGTTCAACCCGTCCCCGTCCGTGTCGACTGACTTGGGATTCGTCCCGAGGGCGACCTCCCGGGAGTCGCTCAAGCCGTCTCCGTCGGTATCAGCCAGAAGCGGATTGGTCGTATAAGTGTTCACCTCGGCGCCATCGTTTAGCCCGTCGCCGTCGGTATCGGTGAGGTTGGGATTCGTACCCAGCTGGCTTTCCTGGTAATCGGTCAGCCCGTCTCCGTCCGTATCTAACG
Organism: bacterium; assembly: GCA_009921985.1. Taxonomy (GTDB): domain Bacteria; phylum Verrucomicrobiota; class Verrucomicrobiia; order Methylacidiphilales; family Verrucolacustridaceae; genus Verrucolacustris. The sequence goes on from RFWS01000173.1 coordinate 1,732, forward strand.
TGGGGGTCAGCCCAATCATGCTGCCAGTGTTGGAAACCGTGAAACCCGTCGCCCCTTGGAGGATGGGTGTGCCGCTGACAGTGCTTCCGCGAACCAAAACATACGGCTGCTGGCTCAAAGAAAGACCGGTGACATCAATCTTGGAGCCAGTTGCAAAATTGATTGTTCCGGCCGTATTCCAGGCACCTGTGGAATTGGTTGAAAGTGTGGTGATTTTTACGATTCCATCGGCATTGACCGCGAGACCGCTGATGGTTCCGCTTCCCACAACGGTGCCGTTGCTCTGTACCGTCGTCGCCCCGCTTTTCCCGTCCACCTGCAGGGTGGCATTGGCCGCCA
>RFWS01000174.1 GCA_009921985.1 bacterium
ATCCCATAAATCCGGAATCCCAAATCCGAAATCCAAAAAGTTCCAAAATATCAATCCTCGCCTCAAAGCTAAAAACGATGTTCCGCATGCCAAGGCTGATCCGGAAGCGGACGGAGGCGGTGAGGGAGATGTTTCGCGCGGTGCATGTGATGGTTGCCCTGAATGACTGGTCGAGAAAGCTGTTGATTTTGAATGGAGTGGAGGAGTCGAAAGTTCGCCTTATCCGGCATGGAATTAGAGAGGGACAGGCAATAGATAATCGAGCAGAGGGCAGGGTGGCGGGTAACGAAATGCTGAAATTGGTATTTTTGGGCCGAGTGGCACCGGAGAAGGGGATCGATGTTCTTTTAAGAGCCCTTCGTTTGGTGAAAACAAGGGTGGAGCTGGATATTTATGGCATCGGATCGGATATGGCATATGGGATATCGGATATTGGAAACGCCAAGGTCCGCTGGTTGGAGCCGGTGAAGCCAGAGCAGGTGGTGGAGACGATCCGGAAGTATGACGCGCTGGTGGTGCCGTCCGTGTGGTTGGAGACCGGGCCGCTGGTGGTGTTGGAGGCGTTTGCAGCGGGCGTACCGGTGATCGGCTCCCGGCTGGGTGGAATCGCGGAGATGGTGAGGGATGGTGTGAATGGGCTGCTTTTTAAGCCGGGCTCATCTAATGATCTTGCAGATGTGCTAGGGCGTTTCTTTGAAAAGAAGGCGTTTTTAAAAGCCAATATCACAAGGCCTTTGAATACTTACCATGTGGCGAAGGAACATGAAAAGATGTACGAAAAACTTCACCGCCCATGAAATGGATCCCATACCTTGACGGGTTGCGTGGAATGTCAATCTTTTGCGTTATCATTGCCCATCTTTCGCAAAATATGGACATTGGCGAGCCTTGGGCGCATTTATGCGGGCCACTAGGAAGAATCGGTGTGGCCATTTTTTTTGTAATAAGCGGATTCATTATTACAAAAAGTCTGACTAGTGAACTGAAGAATCCCAATATGTTAAGGAACTTCTATATTCGTAGGGCATTTCGAATTTTACCGGCAAGTGTGCTGTATTTAATAGTCTATAGCACGTGGTTTTATCAAAAACAGCAAGATGTACCCGTCCATGAACTGCTTGCTGTTAGCATGTTATTGGCCGGGCTTTGGCCGGTGACAACATGGTTCACGGGTCACTACTGGTCTTTGTGTGTTGAAGAACAGTTTTATCTTGGAATGCCAGCCTTCCTAAAAAAATATGGCCTTAAGAAAGCGGAAATGCTTGGCTGGGGGGTCATAGTCATTTCACCCATCACTAGAATTGCCTTGTATAAAATTTTCGGGAGCCGTTACGACATGAGCATTTTTTGGGTTGTTGACTGCTTGGCGGCAGGGGTTGTTCTCGCCATTCGGAGCAGTCATCAAAGCATAGTCATGGAGAGACCATTAGTAGCCGTTGCGACTATCCTTTTTTTTGCTTTGTTGCTCGGCTATTATTCCCATCAAGGTAAGTATGGGGTTTTGACAGTTCCGCTGCTTGGAACATTTCAGGCATTGCTGGGATCAATCCTTATTATTTCTGGCATTGGTGCCGCGGAACGCGGACTGTGGTGGCGCAATCTTCTGGAAAGCTCCATTCTGGTGCAGGTGGGAAAGTGGTCTTACAGCCTGTATCTTTTCCAGCAAATGTTTCTTGTTCCTAGAGGTATAATTTCAGAAAAATGGCAATCTGCTCCAATTAATCTTATTGTCTGTTTTCTGCTAGTACCCATGATTTATTTTCTCTGGGAGGTCCCTATGCGCAATTTTGGGAAAAAACTCACCAAGGAATACGGCACGTAAAAAAACTCCTTTATCTTCAGTACACAAACCCAGGCGGGTATCCGCCCCTGGAGCACTCCTCCAGAATTCTCGCCGACGTGGGTTGGAGGATAATCTTTTTGGGCACGGGGGCAAGGGGAGCGGGCAACCTGGAGTTTCCGAGACATTCCCGCATCCGAGTGATCCGCTGGCCGTTTGTGGGGGGCGGACTGCTGCAGAAAGCACACTATCTGGCCTTTGGGATTTGGTGCCTGTTGTTTGCGGTTATT
>RFWS01000175.1 GCA_009921985.1 bacterium
GCACCTGCTTTTGCTGATTGGTTTTGGGGGAATGACCCTTTTCAAGGGCAGGGTTGCCAAACTGCCCTTTCAGGCGGAACAGGTTGCGGCGGATAAAATCATCGAAGCCGTTCCACCCCCGATGGATGAACCTGCGACGGAAGAAAGCACCACGACCGATCCTCTGAAGCAAGAGGAGGCTGCGGCCTCCTCGGAGGACGCCGCCCCACCCTTGGAGATGATGACCGTGCCCGGGGGCGCCAGTTGGGCTCCGGCCATTGCGAGGGATGTGAAGACATCCCCCACGGGAATATTGGGCGGGAGCGGCACGGGAACAGGCACCGGCACGGGCAAGGGTTCGGGAAAAGGAGGGGGCATGGGGGCAGGAGTGAAGTTGTTTGGGGTGGAAGTGAAGGCCAAAAAATTGGGAGTGGTGGTCAGCATCAACAAGGGGGCGCAAAGTTCCGGTCGCTTGCCGGGAATCTTTGAGGAGATCTTCAAGTTATTTCCGGACAGCCCGGTTTTCCTGACCAACGGCGGGGGGATGATGGATTGGGACAAGGCTCTGGAGAACTTTACCCAAAGGGTGGAGGAGGAAAAAAAGAAGGCCAAAGAGACCAAAAAAGACTACCGGGGTCCCACCAAGATGGAGAAACCGAAGGCAGCCCGCTTCAACACCGGCGAAGCTTTGGACTGGGTTGCCGTGAGGGGAAACAATCTCATCCCTGATTATCCCGGGCTCAAGGAAAAACACCCCGAACTTTTCGAAGACCTCCGAAAACGGAGCAACGTGTGGTTTATCACGAGCTACAAGGATGCCAACGCCTCGTATCTGGCTTTCGACGAGTTGATCAAGAGAGGTGTGGAGGCGATCTACTGGTACAACTCTTTTGATAGCCCCATCGAGGGGAAGGAGTCGGAAAAAATCGCCCAACAGATCCTGGATTCAAAAATTGAGATCCTAATTCAAAGCCAAGGGGGAAAAACGAGCGGACAGGAGTGGCTGACAAAAGTCGGCGCCAAATTCGTCAAATAAAGTGGGATGGTCTTAAGCTGAAAGAGGATGACCGACCCCGCCCGTATCTCTGGGGCAGGTGCACAAAAGTGATCACATTCACGAAAAAATAAACCGACAGATACTGCCCCCCGATGGCATGCTTCTTGCATGGTTCGCCATTGTTTGGCTTATTTCGTCGTCCTTCCCTTGGGCCTTTGGGGGCGTGACTTAAATCACAACGGGGTTCTGGATCCTTATGAAAATCCCTCCGTGCAGGTGGAACAGAGGGTGGAGAATCTCCTGTCCCAAATGAATCTGGAGGAAAAAACCTGCCAGTTGGCCACCCTCTATGGATACGGACGGGTGTTGAAGGACAAACTGCCCACGCCGGCTTGGAAAAAAGAGATCTGGAAGGACGGCATCGCCAACATCGACGAGCAGCTGAACGGCATTCCGGAACTCGGTGCACAGGCAAAGCGGGACTTTCAAACTCAGGTGGAAAAGATCAACGATCTGGTTTGGCCGCCCTCCAACCACGCCAAAGCGCTCAATCAGATCCAGGAGTGGTTCTGGAACGAGACCCGGCTTGGCATCCCGGTGGATTTCACCAACGAAGGCATCCGGGGATTGGCCCACTACCGCGCCACCTGCTTTCCCTCCCAGCTTGGCATCGGGGCGACCTGGAACCGGAACCTCGTCGCCAAAATCGGGGAGGTGACGGCGGAGGAGGCCAAGGCTCTCGGCTATTCCAACATCTATTCTCCCGTCCTCGATCTGGCCCGGGATCCTCGCTGGGGCCGGGTGGTGGAGTGTTACAGTGAGGATCCGTATCTCGTTTGGGAATTGGGCTCGGCCCAAGCCACCGCACTGGAAAAGAATGGTGTGGCTTCCACCGGAAAACATTTTGCCGTCTATTCCATTCCGAAAGGCGGCCGGGACGGCCAAGCAAGGACCGATCCTCACGTGGCCCCGCGGGAGATGGAAACGCTCTACCTCTGGCCATGGGAAAGGGTGATCCGGGCCAGCGGCATGAAGGGGGTGATGAGCTCCTACAACGATTTCGACGGTGTGCCCATCTCCGCCAGCCGGGAGTT
>RFWS01000176.1 GCA_009921985.1 bacterium
CAAACCATCGTCGCCGACGGCGGCACCACCTCGCTGATGTCACTCATCTCCGATTTCCGCACAAAATCCACCGCGACCTTCGGCAAGGGCTACGTTCCCGGTTTGTGACAGTGTTTAGGATGAATTTTTAGTTTCCGGACGTTTCTTTGATGGGAGCGGAGATCCGCATGAAAGTTCCGTTGTTTCGTGAAGCCAGAGCCTGGAGAAATTTCACTTCCGCATTTTTAGACATGTAACCCACCGTATGAATCGAGGGAGCCGGCGCCCCGGCCTGGTTGTAGGTGGCAGCACAGACCTCCTTGATTCTGCGAATGAGGGAGGCCTCATCGTAGATGTCTCCAGCTGCAGAAACCGTCTTGCCGGCTAATTTCGCTTCCGGCGGCTTCGGTTGTTTGGGCTCCTTGGGAGGCGGCGGCAGTCCGGGAATCTTGACCCCGTAATCTACCTCACTACCTTCCTTGACTTTTCCGGCACCCCTCGCCTTTACCTCGGCAATTTTTTGGGCCTGCTTGGCCAGAAGATCTTTGTATTTTTCACGGTACGTTTTCATTTCCTCCGCATATTTCTCATATTCCCTGCGCCAATCTGAAATTTCTTTTTGGTATTTGGCGCGGTCTGCTTCGGGAATTTCTGCCTCCTTCATGGCCTCCCTCGCCTCGGCTCTCCTGTCCACCGCCAAAACTGGGGGTTTGCCGTCAGAAATCAGAAAAATCGTATCAGCCAGTCCTTCGAAGGCCGCAAGCAAACCAAGATCCAACCGGGTGGTGATTCTGTCCGTCCCCTTGTCGACTTGAATCAAGCCAAACTCGGTAATTTTGGGACGATAGTTGTTTTCCTTCGTGCCTCTGGATTGTGTATTGAGGTTGTACCGGTTTAAGAAGCTTTGAGCCGCTTTTTTTTCCTCGGCCGTAGCCGGAACACTGGCTCCCTTGAATAGGTCGGCCCCGTTGGCTCCGAAAGTCACCACGTTGAAGCAGGTCGCCTCATCGAGACTCTGAATCATTTGCCTGAGATTGCTTTTCACCACCGCAAAACCAGGAACTCCGCCCCGATCTGACTCCAGCATGCTGTCGGAAACATCGACCACGAAATACACATTAGTTCCTTCCCCCTTAACCCCGAAAAAGTTCACCGCCGAAGCTTTGGCTCCGGGACGAGCCGAGGGTTTGGCCATCAGTTTTTCCGAGCCGGTCGCCGTGGCCGTTGGCAGGGCTGCCGGATTCAGAGTGGGAGGCGCGGAAGCCACCGGCAAAGTGGAAGTGAGTCCGGCCGTGGCTAAGACGGTGTCATCCGTTGGGGTTTCGGTGGGCATCGCCGCAGCTTCGGGCTCCATTGTCTCTTCCAGCTTTTCCAACATCTCTTCCGTCGGCGGCGCTTCCAAACCCACATCCTCCGACGGCACCCCGCCTTCACTGGTGAAGGGCATGCGGGGGACCGAGCCCTTGAACAAGGTGTACGTGCCAAAGCCCAGCAAAACCAAAACGTGGATGGCAACCGCCAGAATCAGGCAAATCGCCAGCAGACTCCGGTTTTTCCCGAGAAAACGGTAGGTTCCAGCCTTGGCCTTTGGTGCCGCTTTTTTGGCCGGCTTTTCGGGGGGTGCTTGAGGGAGTGGAGCTTTCAGCGACATAAAAAATTTATACCCCAAGAACAGCGAGATTCGAAAGCCCTTGCAATCTGAGGCAAATCGAAAATCGGGTGAAGTCATGCCAACTTGGTAAGTCTAATCTCGTCCTAGGCTTCAAAATGTTTGCTTGGTTCAAATCCTGCTCGATTCGATTATTTTTTTAAAATCTGTAAAACATTACCTTTCAATATTTTAGGACGATACTTTAGTCCTTGGATCAGGACTTTTTACCGGATTTACCTAGAAATTAAGGGTCGTCATGTGCTTTAATATGCTTGCTGTGAGCAAAACCAAAACCATCAGGAAGACGAGGACCTTGGCCCTAAAATCCAAGACGTCCGCCACACGCCTCCAACCGCCGAGGATGGGTTGCGACCTGTTGGTCGACTCTTTGGAAAAGGTCGGAGTCGACA
>RFWS01000177.1 GCA_009921985.1 bacterium
ATCGAGGCCGCCCTACCTAAACATCTCAACTCGGCCCGCCGGGCCCTCCCAGCCTCCAGCCTGTAGCCTCTTTTCATCTCCCTCCCATATCCCATCTTCCATCTTCTGCGAGGGACTGCGCCCGTCGCCTACGGTTGACTGACCTTCAGTCGCATAAACATTCTCGTGGCCCCCGGCGGGTTCGTCACCGTCGCCGTCACTTCCTCATAATTCGGATCTGCTGCGTCCTTGACGGTCTCCACCACCCCGTTGGTTCCCCAGTTTGTTCCCGACAAATCCCCGCAAGCTTGGACCGCTGGCGTGACTCCCGTCACCCCCTTGGCACGGAGATAAGTCATTGAGACGGTATTACCGGGTCCGTTCGTCATCACAAAACCACCCCCTGCTCCTGAACTGTTGGTGGGGCTCAGGCCAAGACAAAACTCCATCAAGTTCGACATGCCATCCCCGTCCGGATCGGCATCTGGTGCGGCATCAGCACCACTCAAGCCATTTTGATTTGCCCAGTCCGAGATGGTGATGGCATCCACCACCGTTAGAGTTCCGTCCACAAAGGTGAAAGCATAGTTGACCGCTTGGAAAGGATTGGCCGGAATGGTCCGGGGGGCAACGGGATCGGACGGCGTAATCAGATAGGTTCCAGCGGGCGCGTTGCTCGCCGTGCCTCCGTTGGCCGTGAGCGTCACCGTGCCAATCCGCTCTCCGGAGACCAGACCGGAGGCCGTAAAGTGGGTTTGTCCTGGGCCGAGGTTGAGAGACACACCGAGGGATTTGGTTTGATCGTTCGCCCGAATCGTCGCGGGTTTAGGAAGGATCTCAGCCAACAATCCACTGGGCTGCGTCAGATTGTAATAACCCGCAGCCGCTCCCGTCAGGGTGTAGGTCGCCAACAAAGTTGGCCAAAGGAGCGCTCAACGCCACCGAGGTCGCATCCTGCGCCTCCAACCCAACCAATCCGGCCGCTCCGGTCAGGTTGGCCGTGGTGGTGCCGTCATAGGTCTTTGGCACCGCACTCACGCCGGAGACCGAGATCGTTTCCTTGGCCACCGTGCTCGACGCCGTAGCCACATTCACCGATGCGGCGGCCAAGCTGCTACAGACCACGTTCCCGGTGTAGGTCCCCGGCACCGTGGTTGAGGCCAAGCGGACAGAGACCTGCGTGGACGAGAGCGTTCCCGCCGCCCCTACGGTGATCGAGGACAGGTAGTCCGTGCCATTGGTCGAAACCTCATAGCCGTTGGGAGCCAAAACTGTGATCCCAGCCGCTAGGTTGGTTCCGCTTAGCTGGAAACTGGTCGGGTTCGTCGAGGCCGTGCCATAGGTGGTGCTGACACTACCCAAGGTTCCCGTGACGGAGATTTGCGGCACCGCTGTAGAGGAACTCGCCGCGTTAAGCTGGATATTATCTAAGCGATTATTTCCCGAATTTGTTGTGGCCCCTGAAACCGTCAGTCTAATAAAGGCTGATGCTATATCATTAAGACCTGTAACGTTTGATAAGATGATGGTGCTAAAACTTGTGTCGGTTCGCCCCATCACTGTGTCAAAAGTCACCCAGTTGGAAGCATTGGTACTGTAGTCCCATCTGTGCGTATCGAAACCGGTGCTGGTTCCACGAGTTGCATAACTAACTACCAAATCTTTTTTTCCTGCCATGTTAAATTGAAAAACAATCTTATTTGAATTTGCGGTGCTATTTGCAATAGCCAAACAAGCTGGAGATGATGTGACAGTTGAAAATCCTGCCGCTGCGTTACTGGTGCTTCCAGCAAACCCGGTTACTTGCGGATTCGGGGTCGCGCTTGACCATAGAGAGGAGCCATTTGAGCCGTTGAGAAAGATAGTTCCAAAACCGAAATTCGCATTATAGACAAGCGCGGCGCCGCCTCCAGCGTTAGTTGAAATCGCAGTTCCTCCTGTGGTCGCCGTTTGGAAGTCCCAGCCGGCAATCAGGGAAGCACTCTGTGCGTTGATGGTCAGGGCTAAAGTTTTGCTACCGACGCCGGCGGCA
>RFWS01000178.1 GCA_009921985.1 bacterium
GAGAGGGTCGACAAGCCGCGCGGGGAGTTCTTTCACACGAACTGGACCGGCCACGGCGGCACCACGGCCTCCTCTACCTACAACGTCTAAATTCCACTAAGCTTTACCAATCAACAAATTACAGATAATGGAAGATCCTTCTTCATGATTATTTTTAAGCAGATTGTAATTTTAAATAAAAATATTGACCGGAAAAACTAATGCATTAATTTAAGCGCATGAGACGCTCAATGAATGCATTATTTGTGTTGGTATCAGCTTTGGTCATTTTTAACTCTCCCCTATATGGTTTCATCAAAAAGAAACCAAGCCCGCCAGCAACAGCGCCCATATTTTCTCCGGCTCCAGCTCCAGCTCCGGCTCCGGCTCCGGCTCCGGCCACAATCCCCGCAGGGCTTACCGGAAACTTTAATCTAATTCTAGGTTACACATCCGGATCTAAATCCGGTTTATTTGGTTACGGTACGGCTACGGTCTCCTCAACAGGGATTGTCTCAACCTCCCATTATCTGCCTTACACAAGAACAAGCTGCTATAATAGTGGAATCATGACTTCCAGCGGACTGTTCTCGCTAGATGGGGTCAGCGGAACTGTCACCATTTACGACAACAAGCTTGGTTATGGCTATTTTAGTGAACCTTCGGGTGCTGGGATATTCGGGGTTTCCCGCTAAGTCCTCTTGATTTGCTAAAAGCTTTTAAGACCTACTCTCCACCCTGCAAATTTCGCTGGGTGGTCGTAAGCGTATTTTGCGTGGCAATCCTTGCGGTCTGTTTGAGATATGGTTTTTGGACCCCAGAACAGGAAACAAATTCCAAGGTGTTATCGCGCACGGGATCGTCATCCTACAACCGAGAATCGGCAGAATGGGTGGATGACACGGACACTAAAAAGTCATTTTCTCGGGTAGAGGTTCCTCAGGTTCCTGCATCCACTGCTCGGGGTTCACAGTTCGAACCGCTACCCAAGGAGTGGGAAGAACCTCTGTTTGCGATTCTTAACGACCCCAACCAAGACTCTGGTTTGCGGTCCTCACGCTTGATTCAGATGGCTACCGTAGATGCAAAGCATGTCCCGAGAATCCAAGAGGAATGCCTCAGGCACCTGGCATATTCTTTGTCGGATGAGAACCCGGAAATAATTTTTCAGGTAGCCACCCATGGTGCTGTGCCGGCTTACATCCGAAAAGAGTTTGTGGAGAGGGTATTTGAGGTTCGTCCCGAGGAGTTGTGCGAGTGGCTGGCAAAAAGGCTGCTTGCATCAGGGGATCCCGTCATGACCGCTGAAGGGGCAATGTTTTTAAACAACTTCAACAGTACGACGGCATCTCCTTTGCCTGGGGCAAGCCGCTAGTGCCATAAAGCCCTCAAAAAGAGGTGGCGGAGGCCTTAAACCAAGAAGCAGAAAAGTCTGAAATATTTTCCGGAGAGGCGTATCTGCGGAAAGACGGACTAGGTTTTGGCCGGAACAGCCTTTTGCCCGAAAGGCGAAATCGGGAGGGCGGAAACGGGCGGGTGGGGTACAACTTTCCAGAACTTCGGTGCGTACACCTCCCACTTAGCGAGGATCTCCTTGGCCTTCTTGCTCTCGGTGGCCTCCAGGTGTTGATAAATGATCGCCTGCAGGGCCTTGGCATCCTCCGCGCCGGATAGTTTCTCCAAAGTCACCATGCCCGGGTTGTGTCGTTTCTCAAAGCGACCGTCTTCGTCCAGCACGTAAGCCAATCCACCCGACATGCCGGCGCCGAAATTCTTTCCGGTGGGGCCGAGCACCACAACGGTGCCCCGGGTCATGTATTCGCAACCGTGGTCTCCCACGCCCTCGATGACGGCGGTACCCCCGCTGTTCCGGACGGCGAAACGTTCACCGGCGCGGCCGTAAGCAAAGAGTTTGCCGCCCGTAGCACCGTAGAGACAGGTGTTACCGCAGATGGAGTTCAGAGACGGATCAAAGGAGACGCCCTTGGGCGGAAGCAGGACGATTTCCCCGCCCGACATCGATTTTCCAACG